>JAFVFM010000131.1 GCA_017475415.1 Solobacterium sp. | reverse complement strand
TTGATTTCTTCTTCATTATCCTGAATGGACAACAATTCTTGTTTTAGGTCACAATCAATTAAATCTGCTTCTAGCCAACGTTTGTAGTTTTCTAAATACCCCATATTGTTCCTCTTTCTAACTATTGAAAAAGGGAATGACATCGTCACTCCCTAATTTTGTTTTATCGCTTAAGCAATAACTTTTTGAGAACGAAGTGTTTCTTCGATTTGTTGAATAGCTTCTTCTTCGTCTTCACCTTCACATGAGATTGTGATTTCTGATTGAGTAGGAATGCCTAAAGACATTACACCCATAATGGATTTCATGTTTACGGAACGCTCTTTATATGTGACTTTAATCTCACTCTTGAATTTGCTGGCAGCATTTACTGCTACTGTTGCTGGACGAGCGTGTAATCCTACTGGATCTACTACTGTAACTGATAGTTCTTTCATCGTTATTAACCTCCCTTAATCTATCGTTATTGTATTATCTGTAAACACTTTTTGCAAGCGTTTACATTTAGTGTCAAGATAAGTATTTTACAGATAAGACTATATCATAAAACAATTAATAATGCTCAAAAATAACTCTATTTATGATATGGTTCATTGCGATTAATGCGAAAACTTCGATATATTTGTTCAATCACCAACAATCTACATAATTGGTGGGGAAATGTTTCATCAGATATTTTCCATCGGTAATCTGCCCGTTTTATTACATCCTGCGATAAACCAAGAGACCCTCCTATCACAAAGGCAATCTTATTTTTCCCATAATCATAAAGATTTTGTAGGTGAGCAGCCATCTCAATTGACGTCCAGCATTTTCCTTTGAGGTCTAATAGAATAACATATTCATCCTCACGAATTTGTCTCAATATCCTTTTTCCTTCTTCACTTTTCACCTGCTCATTTTGAGCATCAGAATTCGATTCGGGAGCGTGTTCATCTTCTACTTCAATCATTTCGATTTTATCATAGGCCTTTAGACGCTTAAGATATTCATCCATCCCCATGCGCATCCATTTTTCCTTTAATTTACCAACACAAATTAAACGAATCATCTTAAGGTCACTTCCACTTCTTCACGATTGCCATTACGCAATACTTCCACCTTAACAGTTTCTCCTTCATTTAACTCATATAAAACTTCCCGGAAGCGATAGATATCCGTAATACTCTTTCCTGCAACAGAAACAATTACATCTCCACTACTGATTTCACCTTCTTTAATCATCTTATCCGTAACTACTACACCTTCTCTTACATCTAAGGCTATATTGAGCTCGCTTTTTTCATACGCACGTAAGGAATCTACATTGCGTACAACCACGCCAAAACTAGCCCGACTCACTCCACCATTCTTTAATTCATTAAAGATTAACTTTACTTCTGTGCTTCCTAAAGCATATCCCATATTCACACTCGCATTCACTGGTGTAGGAACCAATATACCAATCATTTCCCCACCAACATTTAATAATGGGCCTCCATAAAAGCCTTCATGGATAGAAGTATCCGTTTCTAATACTTCCGCAAGCCATATATGCGAAGAAGATATTCTTCTTTGCCCAGACTCTGAAACTACACCAAAACTAATTGGTTCCATAGCTGTAGATGAATTCCTTGCGCCTAAGGCGATAACATATTCACCTTGTTCAATTAAACGGCTATCTCCAACACGCATAGGAGTAACAGAAAAGCTAGTATTGACAGAAATCAAACTAATTCCCGTTGTTTGATCACTTCCAATCAATTCTGCAGCATTACGTGCTCCACTATCAAAAATTACCTGCAAGTTTTTGGTTTGCGTTAAATAAGAAGTTAGTATATAGGTTGTATTATCCTCTACTGCATAAATAATTCCACTTTTAGCATTTTCTCCTTCTGCACTTACACGCACCACAGAAGAGCGCACATTATCTACAACCTCTGTTAAATCCGTTGTGAAATCGGTAACGATATTATCGTTAATGATGGTACTCGTTTGTGTATCATTCCCTATTGTATCAGTATGGCTTTCTAAGCGTAAAAATTGTATAGTAAGCCAACTATTCCATACCAATAACGCTATAACAAGTACCCAAATCCATTTTTTCATCACTTAGTCCTTTCCGAATCATTTCATATTGCCCTGCAGAGGCAATTTTTAGCCCCTTCAATTCCTTCTTCTTTTCTAAGGCTTCCTTTATCACATTTAAGGCAAGTTCACGCGTATTTGCCTCTTGAGATAGGTGGGCTAAAATGACTAATTTCGTATTTGTTGAACAAGCTTCCGACAATAAACTTGCACAATCTTCATTACAAAGATGGCCTTGATCCCCATAGATACGTGCTTTCACATATTGAGGCCGACGAGAATCCATCAACATGCTAACATCATGATTCGCTTCTAAAATATAATAATCCGCATCCTTTAGATATTCTTGATTCTTTTTACTTACATAGCCCGTATCTGTAATGTAACATAATTTTTCATTTCCCTGCCAAAAGATATAACCCACTGTATGCGGGGCATCATGAGATAAAGCTAAGGGTAAAATATCCATATCGCCTATATGCATCATTTCATAGGGTTCTACCAACATTACTTCTACATCACTTATCTCTACAGGCGCAAATATAGGGATGTCCTTAAAATGATGGATTTGTGAAATATGATCACTATGGTCATGTGTTATCAGTATTGCATCTAAATCTTCTCTTTCAATATTTAAAGTAGAAAAAGAAGCAAGTAAATGTTTTTTCGTACTTCCACAATCCACTAATACTAATGTTGTATCACTTTTTACCACAAAAGCATTTCCTTTTGAACCACTCGCTAATAACGCAAAATCCATCAATATAATACCAACCCTTCACAATCCACAAACTCACACGCATCCATATAATGGTCAAAAACACCATCATCAAAATGGAAATGAACATGTGGTCCTGTCGCTAGACCTGTCATACCAATATGACCTATCACTTGTCCACGTTGCACAACTGTACCTACTGGCAATTCACTAGGCACACGCATATGTCCATAATATGAACGAACACCATTATTGTGATCAATAATCACGTAATTTCCATTAATTCCTGTATAGCTATTTTCCACTATTACACCATTATCTGCAGCATATACATCTGCCCACGCATCATAGATATTCACAAAGTCAACACCTCTATGCCCAAAATAACAACCCCAAGGACAGGTGATTCTCGCATTATCTACAGGATATCGATAATTGCCTGTTCCTACATCCGGTTGTGACATTGTGCCTACAGCGATTAATTCAGGTCTTGGTTCTTCTAATACAGTTGAACTCTTTTCCACACCATTGAATAAAACTCCATTCACCCAAGTTTCTTCATAAAGCACAGAGCGTAATCCATCCTCCCCCTTTTGCCTTACTTCACTTGTTCCTTCTAATAATGTTTCATCTTCTACAGTAGTAGAACGATAATAAATAGGAGCTTCACGCATGACTTCCTTTGTCACTGTAATTTCTATAGGCGAAGTAAAATAGGTTACGCATAATTCCATGCCTTCTTCTAAAGTTTGATTTACATTACTAATTTTATCCCGATTAATATTCATTACTTGTTGTGCAGATAAACCATGGTTACGATAACCGACACCAGCTAAAGTATCATATTTTTGTACAACATAATATTCTCTTTCCTTATTCGTTCCATATTTTAAGAAGTCCAACACTTCTTCCTTTGTCTTCATGATTTCTTCCGGTTTGGCAAACATCTTCGCTATCGTTAGTTTTTGTGCAATCGTAACACCTGTATCACGCGTACCATAAGTTGTTAAACTAGACGCTTCCTCCCCGCGATTCAACATAGAAACAGAAGATAAATCATTAAAATAAGACACAAACTCATCCATAGCTTGTTGGTAAATTTCTTCATTCGCCACAAATATACGTTGATAAACTTCCTTTTCATTCGCAAAAGAAATCGCTGTAGCTTCTAATTCATATAAATGATTTTCTGATAAATAACGGAAGATTTCTTCATCCTTATCACTATAAAGGAAAGGTGTTTGGCTTTCTGTTAAGTATATATCTTCACTTAAATGTACCTGTGAATTAGGATAATCTTTCTGGTAACGAGAGCGATAGATTTCCTTTAAATGTTTCTCCAATTTTTCTTCACTTTGAAGAACTCCTAGGAACTCACCCTTTTCATATACACGATATTGCCTTTGCGCATCTTTTTCGATACCTTCTATTTTTTGATTAAATTTACCAACAACACTACCTTGTGTAGCGCTAAAGGATATCGCTTTAGATTGTTTAGAAAAAGGAAAAAAGACCACCAGTAAAACTGCAGCCATTATACACATGAGTATTGCTAGGATCTTTTTTATCATTTTCTTTATTCCTTCGTTGTTAAATTAAATATCGCATTGGTATTCTTTTCGAAAACCACCTCCAAGCGATCAATCGCACCATTTCTATGTTTAGCTACATTGATTTCTAGCTTTTCATAACCCGTTTCATTAGCTTCCGTGCGTTTTTCTTCATTGTAATAAGAATCACGATACAAAAGCATAACCACATCGGCATCCTGTTCAATCGCCCCGGATTCTCTTAAGTCTGAAAGCATAGGTCTTTTATCAGGACGTGATTCTACATTACGCGATAATTGCGATAAGGCAATAACAGGTACTTCTAATTCTCTCGCTAATGACTTTAGAGCGCGTGAATATTCCGCCACTTCCTGTTCACGGCTCCCATTGGATCTACTACGATCAGATAATAATTGAATATAGTCTAATACGACTAAACTCAAGCCATGTTCTGACTTCAATCTTCTACATTTTGAAAAGATTTCTGCTATCTTATTGTTAGACTTTTCATCAATATAAATATTTCTCAAACGTTTTAATTGCGCTGCACTTTCGTATAATTTACTCCAGTCTTCGCTACTCATATATTTACCCGTGCGTACCTTATCGCCTTCCACTCTACTTTTAGCGCTTAAGATACGTAATTGTAGTTGCTCTGCTGGCATTTCTAAAGAAAATACCGCAACAGCTTCATCTGGTTGATTCTTCGCTACATTCATAGCCAAATTCAATGCCACAGCCGTCTTACCCATAGATGGACGTGCTGCCAGAATGATTAAATCACCTCTCTGTAGACCATGTAATAAATGATCCAGATCGGTTAAACCTGTCTTTAACCCTGTAATATCCGTATCACTTTTACTATATTCCTCAATCTTCTTCATCGTATTATCGATTAAGGCTACAGGATCAACGAATTCATCTGAACGACGATCGCGAGAAACACTCAAAACATCTTTTTCTGCCATATCTAAGAAGGCATTGGTATCCATGCCTCCTTTATAGCCACTATCCACGACCTTTTCTGCAGTAAGAATCATCTTACGCAAAAGTTGTTTATCATGTAATAAATTGACATATTCTAAAACATTCTGAGAAGATTCACTCGCATTACCTAATGATAATAAATATGGCATACCTCCAATAGAGGTAAACATATTCTCTTCACGTAAAATATTCGCAACCGAGCTAACTACTGTTGTTTGATTATTGTCATATAATTTTTTAATTGCACGATAAACAGTTTTATTTTCATTAAGAAAGAAATCATCCTCTTCTAGACCTTGATCCATAGCTACAGCTGTTGTTTCAGGATAGACAAGTAAGGTTCCCAATAAGCTCGCTTCAATTTCTATTGCCTTAGGTAGTTCTCGACTCATTTTTCACTTCCTATTAACTTCACTCTAACTTTACCAATTACATTTTTATATAACTCAACACGCACCTCTGTTACGCCTAAACTTGTAACTGGAGCTGTGTCAATTATTTTACGCTTATCAATACGTATCCCTTGTTTCGCAAGTTCTTCTACAATTTGTTTCGTTGAAACAGAACCAAATACTCTACCATCTTTACCAGAATTCACTTTGAAATCAAAAGTCATATCTTCTAATTTTTTCGCTAATTCTTTAGCTTCTTTTTCTAATTCTGCTTCATGAGCTGCCTGCTCTGCTTTTTGGTCTGCTAATATTTCCAAACTTTTATTTGTTTCTGCTACCGCAAGGCCTCTTGCGATTAAGAAATTTCTTGCATAGCCATCAGAGACTTCTACTACTTCACCTTTTTTTCCCACTTTTTTTACATCTTGTTTAAGTATTACTTTCATCAACCGCTTCCTCCTTGAAATATTGTTCTATGGCGGCAATTAATTCCGCCTTTAAAGCATGAATATCTTGTTTTTCTCTTTGTACAGCAGCGCCACTCAAGTGACCACCACCACCCATACTTTCCATAATCCTTTGTACATTGATTGTACCATTAGAACGGGCACTAATCGCTGTTTGATTATCTGTATTCGCAATCACAAAGGCTGCATTAACACTTTGGATATTCAACAAATTATCTGCTACCTGGCTCATTAAAGATCGCGTCATGCCTTCTTCTTCAACAGGCGCAATAATAATACCATGGCTATAGCGCTCGGAATTCGATAATGCCAAAGACTTCATCGCAAATTCTTGGAAGGTATCTTTTAAATAACGATTCGCATCTTGTGGATTCGCTCCCATCTTCCTTAAGCTACTAGCCGCTTCATATGTACGTGCACCAGTGCGCACACGCCAGTTTTGTGTATCGATGGTCATACCAGCTAACATAAATGTTGCATCTACTTCCGATAAATCTGTTCTCTTAGATACAAAAGGAATCATTTCTGTCACTAATTCACAAGTCGAAGAAGCTGCTGCTTCAATATAGACAAGGATTGGTTTTACACCCATTTCACTACTTCTTCTGTGATGGTCTATTACCACTACTTTTTTAGCGATATCTAATACCTTTGCACCATTCGATTGCCCTTTATTATGATGGTCCGTCATAATAACCAAACTATTATCTTGTAGTTGGTTTAGGGCTTCACTTTCAGTAATAAATTGCACTTCTTCATCTAAAATATCTTTATTTTCTTTCATCGCTGAAGCAAGTTTTTCCTCAATACCACCTGTTTTTGCGATAATACTAACTGGCTTATGCAAAGCCTTAGCCATTTGTGCTAAACATAAAGCGGAACCTATACAGTCAAAATCAGCATTTTTATGTCCACAAATAATCACATTCGTACTATGCATCATTAAATCACGCAAAGCACTAGAAATCACGCGAACGCGTACGCGGCTTCTTTTCTCTGTAGCCTCACTTGAGCCACCATAAAATTTCACTTCGCCACCTACGCTTTGCATGGCAACCTGGTCACCACCTCTACTTTGCACTAAATCCATTAAGCTAGCCACTAGACCATCTAATTCTGTATAATTATCTGAACCCCGCGCAAATACCATAGATAAGGTAATGGATACATCCATATTTTGAGCTGCTTTTCTTACTTTATTTAATATAGAGAATTTATCGTCTACTAATTGTAATAATATATCTTCATTTAATACCAACATATAATTGGCTTGATTAATACGCTTAGCTAAAATGCCAAAATAACTAAAATATTCATTTACTGGTGTGCGTACAGCTGTATTAATTGCCGAAGCATCTGCTTCATCAGCATATTGTGTACTTTCGTCATAGTTATCGAAACTAGCCATACCTAAAACAACATGTTCTTTTTCATATAGGCCTTTATAATGATCTTCTTCTGTAATATCCTTAAACATCAAGATTCGCGATTCATCTTGGCGTGTTATTTCATAGAGGCGATTATCTAATAGGACTTCAGCTTTATCTGAACGTCCTGCAATTAAATCATCTGCTTCTGGTATCCAATTCAATATTTTTTGTCCCATACGATGTTCATATGTTTCCTTAAACAATTCGGTCATCCAGGTAATGTTATATTGATCGTCATACATAATTAGGCCTATACCGCCTTTGATATATACCTTTTCTGCATTTTCTCCTAATACTTGCTTCACTCCCATAGCTTGTTCTTGTAAAGTATGGCTATAAGATTCCGAAAAATAGAATAATAAACCTGCTTCAATAAAGAGCACGACTGCAGGTAAAAGAATATCCATTTTGAACACAAACCAAGCAACCGCTAAGAGGAGGATTTGTATCACTAGGACAAGTATCGCTATTTTCTTTATTTTAGAGATTTTCTCAAACATCTTTCTTTTCTCCTACATTCAATACTTTTTCATGCCAATTTGTCGTGATATATAAGAAGCCAAGCATCACTGTAACTATACCGAGCACAAAAATCATCAATAGAATTAGGAGCCACATAAAAAATGGATTAGGCTTGGTGGGTCTAGCAGCCATAAGTACACTAATCGCAATAACCCCAAATCCTATTAAATATATCATACTCGCAAAACCCATAGCCTGTATACTCATCTGCATGATTTCACTACCAAAAGGTTTGGCATTATAGTAGCCATAAAGAACCATACCTAATAATGCCACATACCCAGTCCATTTCTTAGGAAATTAATAAATAATCGGCCTCGACTTAGGTATTT
>JAFVFM010000130.1 GCA_017475415.1 Solobacterium sp. | reverse complement strand
TTTGATCCAAGAAAGTTTTCGTAATTTCTTCAGCACTTGCATCCTTTAATACTAAATATGTATCAGGAGCTAAATAACCTTCTAGGTAAAAACGTGAATCAGGATTTTCGAATATTGCTTCTGTTAAGAATGGATATTCTTCCATTTGTGAGCGAATCCATTCTTTGTCATTCCATAATGTAGTAAATTCTTCTTCCGCAATACCCGTAACTTCAGCAAGACTTTCTGCAATATTCTTACACCATTCGCCATCAATAATTTTAACAGTATGAGTCTCTTGTTTAGCGGAAGTAGGATTATTTAATATGGTTAAGATTTCCTTTAAATCCATACTTTTGTCTAATTCATAATTGCCGGCAAAAGTATTCGTTAAATGATTGAAACGTGCATAATAATATGCAATATTAGCATCTTTAATTAGTCCTTCTTTTTCTAATATATCTAAAGCATCACGAAAATAACTATTTTCTGGTATTTCAACCATAACAATTTCTGAATCTTTTTGTATAGCTTTTTGGCAGTTCATATAATAGTAGTAACCACCACCTAATACACACAAGAATAAAAGCACAAGTATACCTATTATTTTCAAAAATAAAGGAAACTTGTGTTCATCCTCATCATCAAAATCATCTGTTAAATCATATAATTCATCAGTTTCAATAATTTCTGTCTTATCTTCACTCATCAATAAGTTCCTCATCCTCAAAAGCTGCTAAAACTTCTTGACACATATTCCATTCTTCTTCTGTTTCAATTTCTATCAAATTACCTTCTTCATTGAAAGAATATGCATATACATCTTCTTGATTATCTAATGTATGAAAAAGAACATAACTCTTTCCATTTTCACCTTCAAAAGTGAAAAGAATCTCTACTTCCGTTTCTTTTCCGTTTTCATCTGTAATCATCATTTTTTTATCTTCAAGCATTAACAATTCCCATGCGCATCTAAGTAAGTCTGTAAGATTTGAACAGCTGCTAATTGATCAATTTTTTTCTTTCTTTTTTTACGTGAAACATTTGCTTCAAGTAAAATATCTTCAGCAATTTTTGTCGTAAAACGTTCATCCCAAAGAATTACTTCGATTCCGCTTTCTCCTTCTAAAACTTCTTTAAATTCTTCACATAATTGAGCACGTGGCCCAACATCATCATTCAATAAAAGTGGATAACCCAGAATAATTTTCTCTGGTTTTTCCTTTTGTATTACTTCTAAGACTAAATCCATTGCGCGATCATAATTATCTTCTTCAAAACGTAATGTTTTTACTGTACGCGCAATTAAACCAGTGTCACTAGCACTAACACCACAAGTAACACTTCCTAAATCTAGTCCTATATATTTAGCCATTTATTTATTTTCCTCTAAATAGAAACGAACTAATTCTTCTATAATTTCATGACGTTCAACTGATTGAATAATTGTTCGCGCATTATTATGACTGGAAATATAGGCTGGATCATTAGAAATTAAATAACCAGCTAATTGGTTAATCGGGCTATAACCTCTTTCCTTTAATGCTTTTTCAACATGGCTTAATACTTCTTTAATATTCTCACGGCGAATTGCTTCAGCATCAAAGCTTACTGTAGCTGTCATTTGGTTATTCTCAGGCATAACTATACCTCCATTTCTTTATTTATTTTAAGTCATATACTCTAAAAAGTATAGTGAAGATACTGTGAAAATTCATTGATAAACTAAAGACTTTGATTAAGCTAATTTAGATGTTACAAATACTAGAGCTTCATCTAATTTCGCTATATTTTTAGCACCAGCCTGAGCAATATCAGGTTTACCGCCACCTTTACCATCTGTAATCGCAGCAGCTTCTTTTACTAAATCACCTGCTTTAATGCCTTTTTCTATTGCATCTTTTGTGCAGGCACATACATAAGTTATCTTATCATCACATACATTAGCGATAAATACGACTCCTGAATCCATCTTATTTCTTAAAATTTCAGCATAGCCTTTCAAACTACTATTATCTAAATCTTTTTCTTTTAATACTAATAATTTTGTTCCATTAATCTCTTTTACTTTATCTAATTGTTTATCTGCACTCGCTAACATCGCTTTATTGCGTTGTTCATTCACTTCTGCTTTTAATGCATTATTCTCATCTAATAAAGCTTGTATTTTTTCTTGAAGTTGCTCAATAGTTTGTGCTTTAACTAACATACTACTTGTATGTAATAAATCTTCATTATGCTTAAATGCCTCATAGGCCTTCATTTTTGTAATACTTGTAATACGACGAATACCCGAGCCTATAGATTCTTCAGAAAGAATCTTATATGAGCCAAGTTCAGCCGTATTCGATACATGAGTTCCACCACAGAATTCCTTAGAGAAATCCGACATAGAAACAACGCGTACTGTATCTCCATATTTTTCATCAAACAAGGCAATTGCCCCACTATTCTTAGCTTCTTCTAAGGTCATTACATCTGTTTTTACATCAATTGCTTCAGCAATCTTTTCATTAATCAAGCGTTCAATTTGTTCTAATTGTTCATCTGTTACCTTTTCAAAATGTGTGAAGTCAAAACGTGCATATTCTGGTCCATTATAGGAACCAGCTTGAGCTACATGATCACCTAATACTTGTTTTAAAGCAGCCTGTAATAAATGTAATGAAGAATGATTAGCTCTTGTCTTATTTCTATCTTCTACATTAATTTCTCCTTTTAAAGAGTCTCCCACTTTTAGTGTTCCTTTTTCTAATTTCACTAAATGTAATGGTTGATCATAAGGAGCTTTTTTTACATCAAATACTTTAGCACAAGTCGTATCGTTATAAAGAATACCTGTATCAGCACATTGGCCACCACTTTCAGCATAGAAACATGTTTCTTTTAAGACAACCATGCCTTCATCATTTAATTCATCTACTAATTTTCCATCCTTGAATAAAGCAATGATTTCACTTTCACAAGTATTGTTATCATATCCAATAAAGCGAGAACTTAAACTAAAGTCCATTAAATCTTCCGACTGCCCATGCATAGATTGTTCATCACCACGGGCATTTCTCGCTCTTTCTTTCTGAAGTTGCATTTCTTTCTCAAAGCCTTCTAAATCTACATGATAACCTGCATCTTCTGCAATCTCGCTTGTTAGTTCTTTAGGGAAACCATAGGTATCATATAGTTTAAATACAACATCACCTGGTAATACTTTTGAATCTTTATGCTTTTCTAATTCTGTATTCAATAAGCTTTCCCCATTTGTTAATGTTTTATGGAAAGCTTCCTCTTCTGTTTTTACTTGTTTCGCTACAAAGTCAATACGATCAATTAAATATGGATAATAAGCCTTCATCATTTCTGCTACAACAGGAACTAAGGTATACATGAAAGAGGAAGAAATACCTAACTTAATGCCATAACGAACAGCACGACGTAATACACGACGCAATACATAACCTCTACCTTCATTAGAGAAAGCAGCACCATCTGCTAAGGCAAATGTTACAGTACGAATATGATCGGCAATAACACGATATGCCATTTTATATTCAGGATTAGAATATGGATATTTTGCTAATTTTTCAGTTGCATGAATAATTGGTAAAAATAAATCTGTATCAAAATTCGTTTCCCCATCTTGAATCAAACATACAAGTCTTTCTAAACCCATACCTGTATCAATATTCTTATGTGGTAATTCTTGATATTCACTGCGGTCTACTTCCCCTGGTCTACAATCATATTGTGAAAAGACAATATTCCATACTTCAATATAACGATCGTTTTCAATGTCCTCAAAGAAGAGCTTCTCCCCTAAACCTTCAGGATCATATTTTTCACCCCGGTCATAAAATAATTCCGTATCCGGGCCGCCAGGTCCTCTACCGATTTCCCAGAAATTATCTTCTGTTTTACGTATATGACTTGGATCCATACCAACTTTAACCCATAAGTTATATGCCTCATCATCATCTGGATAAACCGTTACATATAAACGCTTAGGATCAAAGCCTATCCACTCTTTACTCGTTAAAAATTCCCATGCCCATGGTATAGCTTCTTGTTTAAAATAATCACCAATCGAAAAGTTACCTAACATTTCAAAGAAGGTATGGTGACGTGCTGTTTTACCTACATTTTCAATATCATTTGTACGTATTGACTTTTGCGCATTGCAAATGCGATTATTCGCAGGTTTTTCTGTTCCATCAAAATACTTCTTTAAAGCAGATACACCCGCATTAATCCATAATAAAGTAGGATCATTATGCGGAATTAAAGAAGCACCTGGTTCAATCATACTCCCTTTACTTGCAAAGAAATCGAGAAACATTTGTCTTACTTCATTACCTGTTAATTTTTTTTCACTCATATTCATTTTTCTCCTAACAAAATAAAAACGCTCCAAACAGGAACGTAAATTACGCGGTACCATCCTGATTCACAACAAAGTTGTGCAGCTCTATTTCTCTTATCGCGAGAACCACGTTGCGATTAAGCAATAAATATAAAGGTAGCTTCAACAGATGTCTTCCTAGGTTTGCATCAACCACCTATTCTCTTTATCCAACTATACTGTTTACTCAGTCTTTACTTAACGTTTGAAATCATAGCATAAAATTAGCATTTTTACTAGAAAAATGGCCTTTTTCACGTTGACTGTATGCTTCTAAATGAAATATAATACATATAATATTGAAAATATTTTCAAGGAGGATGAAAGAAATGAAAAAAAGTTATGCAAGGGCTTACGTTATATTAGCTTTAGCCTTAGCTGGTTGTATGGGGGGTCAAGGCGCTTCTACACAAACAAATACTGTAACCAAAGATTCATATACAGTTGGTGTTTCTCAACTCGTACAACATCCCGCATTAGATGCAGCTACACAAGGCTTCGTTGACACCTTACAAGAAGAATTCGGTGATAAAGTTACCATTGATGTAAAGAATGCATCTGGGCAAACAGATGTATGTTCTACTATTGCGAATCAATTCGTAACTGATCGTGTAGATCTAATTATGGCCAATGCAACTCCTGCCCTACAATCTGTTGCAGCTGCAACAAATGAAATTCCCGTATTAGGCACTTCCATTACGGAATATGGTGTAGCTTTAGATTTAGATAATTTTAATGGCACAGTTGGTACAAATATTTCTGGTACAAGTGACTTAGCTCCATTAGATGAACAAGCTGCCCTATTTGATGAATTATTACCTGATGCGAAAACAATAGGAATTTTATATTGTTCATCAGAAGCCAATTCCAAATA
>JAFVFM010000129.1 GCA_017475415.1 Solobacterium sp. | reverse complement strand
GGTATTTTACATATAGGCCATGCATGGGATAATACATTACAAGATATTATTTCTCGCTATAAGCGTATGCAGGGTTTTGATATGCTTTATTTACCTGGTATGGACCATGCAGGTATTGCTACACAAGCTAAGGTTGATGCACGTTTAAAAGAAAATGGTATTTCTCGCTATGATATAGGACGTGAAAAATTCTTAGAACATGCTTGGGCATGGAAGGAAGAATATGCTTCTACCATTCGTAAACAATGGGCTAAACTTGGAAATAGTTTAGATTATACAAGAGAAAGATTTACTATGGATGAAGGCTTTAATGCGGCTGTTCGTCATGTGTTTGTGGATTTATATAAGGCTGGTTTAATTTATAAAGGTTATCGTATTATCAATTGGGATCCCGAAGCAATGACTGCCTTATCGAATATTGAAGTAGTATACAAAGATGATAAAGGAAGTATGTATTACTTTAACTATAAGATGGCAGATAGTGATGAAACATTCGTTGTTGCTACAACTAGACCAGAAACGATGTTTGGTGATGTTTGTGTAGTAGTGAATCCTAAGGATGAGCGTTTTAAACATTTAATTGGACGTAAAGCAATCAATCCAGCTAATCATGAAGAATTAATCATCATTGGTGATGAATATGTCGATGTAGAATTTGGTACAGGTGCCATGAAATGTACGCCAGCTCATGATCCAAATGACTTCGCGATTGCGGAAAAATATGGCTTAGAAAAGCCTATCTGTATGCATCCAAATGGTACGATGAATGCTTTAGCAGGTAAATATGAAGGTATGGACCGCTATGCATGTCGTGAAGCACTTGTAAAACAAATTGAAGAAGAAGGTAATTTAATTAAGATCGAAGAAATTATGCATAATGTAGGTCACTCTGAACGTACAGATTTTGTAGTTGAACCATATCTATCTGAACAATGGTTCGTGAAAATGAAACCATTAGCTGATGATGTATTAGCACATCAAAAAATAGATGAAGATAAAATTGTTTTCTTCCCAGAGCGCTTTGGTCGTACTTTTGAACAATGGTTAGAGAATATTGAAGATTGGTGTATATCTCGTCAATTATGGTGGGGGCATCGTATTCCAGCCTGGTATCATAAGGAAACTGGGGAAATCTATGTTGGTGAAGAAGAACCTAAGGATATAGAAAATTGGAAACAAGATGAAGATGTATTAGATACATGGTTTTCTAGTGCACTATGGCCTTTTGCGACTTTAGGTTGGCCTGATGAAACAGAAGATAATAAAAGATATTATCCAACAAGTACGATGGTTACAGGTTACGATATCATTTTCTTCTGGGTTGCTAGAATGGCTTTCCAAGCGCGTTATTTTACAAAACAAAAACCATTCCAACATGTGCTTATTCATGGTCTAATTCGTGATGCGGAAGGTAGAAAGATGTCTAAGTCTTTAGGTAATGGTGTAGATCCTATGGATGTCATTGAACAATATGGTGATGATGCCTTACGCTTCTTCTTAACGACAAATAGTACACCAGGTCAAGATATGCGTTATATACCAGAAAAGGTAGAAGCTTCTTGGAATTTCATCAATAAGATTTGGAATGCTTCACGTTTTGTATTAATGAATCTACCAGAAGATATGGAAGTTAAGGATATTAGCTTTGACCATTTATCTGAAGCAGATGAATGGATTTTAGCAAAGCTCAACCAAACCGTAAAGCATGTAACAGAGAATATGGAAAAATATGAATTTGCCTTAGTTGGTAATGAATTGTATTCCTTTATCTGGAATGATTTCTGTAGTTGGTATGTGGAAATGAGCAAGTCTTCTTTATATGGTGAAGATGAAATAGCGAAGAAAGCAGCACAATCCACATTGTTGTATGCTTTATTAACAATTGTAAAACTATTACAACCATTTATGCCATTTGTTACAGAAGAGATTTATTTGCATTTACCTCATGAAAAGGAAAGCATTCAATTAGAAAGATGGCCTAAGTATGAAGAAAGTGAATATGATTTAACCGATATGGAAAGACTTTTATCGGCTATCCAAAAGATTCGAGAAGTAAAATTAGTAAATGAGATGAAACCATCAGAAAACTTACGTGTTATGCTTCGTGATTTAGATGGGAATGATGTTGTATTGAGTGCGCAATGTAAAGCTATCTTAGAAAAGATGGCTAAGGTAACTTATGTAGAAAATCTAGATGAAGATTTAGCTGTAGAAACAATATCTTTTGGTAACCTTTATATTCCTAGTGGTGATTTGAGTGATCCAGAAGAAGAAAAACAAAAGCTCTTAGTGGAAAAGGAAAGATTAGAAGCTGAGATTAAACGTAGTGAAGGCATCTTAAATAATCCAGGTTTCTTGGCGAAGGCACCTAAGGAAAAGGTGGATAGTGAAAAGGAAAAACAAGAGGCTTATCGTAAACAATATGAAGTTATTTTAAAACGTTTAGCGATGTTAGATAAATAAGAGTCATGCTATAATAAAAAAAAGAAAAGGAATACTTTTGTATTGAAGGGGTGATCATTATGGCTAAAAAGAAAAAACATACTTTATTAAAAGTTGTCGGAACAACTGCGGTTGTTGGTGGTGCTTCTTATATGGCTGCAGGCTATTATATTTTCCGCAATCTCTTTGATATGAAGAATTCTAATTTAAATACAAAAGAGAAAGCTGTAGCAGATGAAGAAAAGCGTGAATGGCTTAACCATAGTATAAAAGATGATGAATTTATAGATTCTTATGATGGTATTAAATTACATGGATTAAGAATCAGTAATCATGAAGATTCTCATAAATGGATTATTCTTAGCCATGGATATAATGCATATAGTCAAGATATGCTAGATTATATGTTTGAATCTTATCAAAAAGGTTATAATGCTTTGGCTATAGATCAACGTGGTTGTGGTATGTCTGATGGCACATATTCTGGTTTAGGTTGGAATGAGCATTACGATTTAATTAGCTGGATCAATTATTTAATTACGATTGATCCAGAAGCGGAAATTTGTTTATTAGGATTAAATTATGGTGGTGCTGCTGTTCTTTATGCCTTAGGTGAATTCTTACCAACAAATGTGAAATGTGCTATTGAGGATGGTTCCTTCTCAGATGCGAAAGAATTCGTATCTCATGCTACACAAAGATATTTAAAAGTAGATGGCTCATTCCTCATTCCATCGATTAATCTTTATGTTAAGAATTTCTTAAAATATTCTTTAACAGAAGTAAGTATGAAAAGAGCGTTGAAGCAATCTTCAATACCAACCTTATTCATTCATGGTATGGAGGATGAATTAATTCCTGCTTCACATGTCTTCGATAATTATTATGCATGTGAAAGTGAAAAGGAACTCTTTACCATTGATGGTGCAAAAGGAAATGAAACGAAAACGAGTGAAGGCTATTTTGAAGCTATCTTCAATTTTGTTGGTCAATATATGTAAGATACGGATTCCGTATCTTTTTTTCATGCGTGCATGTGATAAAATTCTTTTTATCATGTGAAAAAATGCACACAATTACTTGTTTATGAAAACTACATGAATTATAATCTTATTTAGAAAAAAGGGAGGCTATATGGCTAAAAAGTACGTTTACAAATTTTCCGAAGGTGACGGATCTATGCGTGAGCTACTTGGTGGTAAAGGTGCTAACTTAGCAGAAATGTCT
>JAFVFM010000128.1 GCA_017475415.1 Solobacterium sp. | reverse complement strand
TTTTTCCATAAAGGACCTGTGTAACGTGCCATGTTTTGTTTCCTCCTATAGTTACTGGCTTAGAAACAATAACAGGTACAGATCATCATCACTGGGTGTTATCGTAATTCTTTTCACCTAATGCAGCAGGTTACTCAGATACAGCCGCGTGTCGATAACGCCTTAAGTAAGACTCTGTATGCTGCCATCATTTTTACGCGAGAATTATATTATCATTAAGACGATATATCGTCAATGATTATTCCTACTTTATTTAGTAAAAAAAGTAAGGATAATGTGATAAAATATAGGACGACAAAGGGGCAAAAACATGACAGAATTTTTGAAATTTATTTCCGATTTAAGAATAGTAATCGCCATTGCAGTAATTGTTGTATTACTGATTATTTGGCTCATTATACATAAAGTAAAGACTAAACGTTTTCAAGATGAATTAGGTGAATTAAAGACAAGATATGATTCCTTAAAGGGTATACCTGTTTCTTTAAAAATGAATAAAGCTATTGCGATTTCTAATAACGATTCGATTGTGCCTGAGAAACTAAATGAAACACAAACGAATTTTTCGAATATCCAAAATGATATGACACGTATTTTAGAGGATATTACTACGGCAAGTGAACATATTGATGCAGGTAAGACCAAAGCTGCAGATGAATTAATGGATCGTATTGAAACAGAAATCAATATCACAGAAGGCAATCTGAAAAATTTAGAATCATCTTTAGATGAAATATTAGCGAAAGAGACTGCCCAAAGACAAGAAGTAAATAATTTGAAGTCAAAATTCAGAAGACTAAAGACCTATGCTTTAGATAGTGCTGGTAATTTTGCCTTTGCATGGCCTATTGTTGAACAAAAGGTATCCGATACAGAAAAGATGTTTTCTACATTTGAAGAATGGATGTATTCCAATGATTTCGATAAAGCCAATGCTGAAATGGTACATATTAATGAAAATGTATCGGAACTAGAAGATATGCTAAGAAATCTTCCTGATTTGATTAAAGATGCAAAAGGTATTATTCCTAAGATGGCGGAAGGTTTACATAAGGACTATATTAAGGAAAGAAAACGTGGTGTTTATCTAAATCATTTAAATGTAGATGAAAATCTTAAAACAATGACAGCTACATTAAAAGAAGATATTAAACGCATGAAGTCTGGTATGGCGGATGGCATTAAAGAGAATTTAACAGACTATAAAGAAAGAATTAGTCAATTAACTGATGCTGTACGACTAGAAGGCGAAGCTTTTGATGCTGTGGAAAAGATGAAAGAAGAAACAGATTCTTTATTTGATGCAACAAATCGCCATCTAAAATATATAGATGAAGCTTATGAAAAGAATGCAGAACGTCTAGGTTTAACAAGTATGAAGTTAGAATTAGATGAGATGCATACTAAAGTAAAAGAATTAGAAGATCGTTATCCAGAAATTTTATCTTTATTAAATGAAAATGATGTTCCTGCAACAGAAAAATTAGATCGTATTCGCTCATTGAATTCTGATTTAACAAATGAGAATTCTGCAATACGAGAAGTACGTTCACAAATTGAAGTCATTACTGGTGATGAATTAAGAGCGAAGAAGGAATTATTAAAATTACAAACTGTTGCCAATACGATGGAAGTGAAATTACGTAAATTCCGTTTACCAAATATCTCTGAAAAATATCATGATGATATGGGTGTAGCTAAGGATTATATTTATCGTTTACAGAATTTAATGGATGAGATTCCTTTGAATGTACAATTACTAAATTCTACATTGAATGAAGCTTTAGATTATATTTATAAACTTTATCATGAAGTGAATAAGGTAATTGCTACAGCACAGATGGTAGAAAATACAATTGTCTTTGGGAATCGTTATCGTTCTTCTCATGCAGATATAGATTCACAACTAACACGTTCTGAATTATTATTCAGAAATGGTGATTATACGCAAGCTTTAGCCACTGCGATATCTGCAATTGAAAAGATTTATCCAGGAAATTATGAAGCAATCATAAAGGAGAATTCAGCTAGTGTCGCATAGAATATATTTTGATCATGCTAGTAGTACACAAATTCATCCTGAAGTATTGGATGCTTATGTAGAAGTATTGAAAACATATTTTGCTAATAGTGCTTCGCTATATGATGAAGGCAGAAAAGTAACGGAATTACTTTCGAAGTCTCGTGCATCTATTGCGAAGCTTCTTGGTGTTCAAACAAATGAAATTATTTATACCTCTGGTGCATCGGAATCTAATTCTTCAGCGATTAAAGGTGTATGTCTAGCGAATAAAGAAAAGAAACATATTATTACAACCTGCGTAGAACATTCGTCTGTCATGGCGGTTTGCGAGCAGATGCATCGCATATTTGATTATGATATTACTTATTTGCCGGTAAATTATAATGGTGTAGTGGAATTAGAGGAAGTAAAGAAAGCCTTACGTGAAGATACAGCGATTGTTTCCATCATGGCTGTAAATAATGAAGTTGGGGCAATCAATCCAATTGAAGAAATAGGGGAATATATCAAAAAGAATTCCCATGCTTATTTTCATGTGGATATGACGCAATCCATTGGTAAGATTGATATAAATTTAAAGAATATTGATTTAGCTTCTTTTTCTGCGCATAAGATTCATGGTTTAAAAGGGAGCGGAATACTCATTAAAAAAGCCCATGTTCCTTATGAACCTTTGATTGCTGGCGGTGAACAAGAAATGGGTTTGCGTGGTGGTACAACGAATGCACCTACGCATATGATGTTAGCGAAAACATTACGTTTAGCTTTAGAAAATAGGCAAAGCAATAATGATGCATGCAGGATATTACAAGAATATACAGTGAATAAGCTTCTTGAAATTCCTGGTATTGAAATTAATCATCCTAAGAATAATATTCCCCAATTGGTTAATTTTTCTTATGAAAAAATACCAAGTGAAGTGATGCAAAATGCGTTAAATGCTAAAGGCTTTATGGTGAGCGCACGTTCTACATGCGAAAGTGCTACCCTAAATACAAGTTATGTTCTTAAGGCCATGGGCTATTCAGATTTACGTTCATCTTCTTGTATTCGTATGTCTTTTAGCAAAGAGAATACCAAAGAAGAAATAGATGCATTTATTGCCGCAATAAAGGAGACAATTGAACATTATGGTTGAATATACAACAGCTTTAGTACGCTTTGGAGAATTAAGCACGAAGGGGAAGAATCGAAAAGATTTTATACAAAAATTATTTCTTAATATTAAACATACATTTAAAGACTGTGACTTTTCTTTTAAGAAAACACATGATCGTATTTATATTGATTTTGATTCCAAAAAAGAAGATATCGTTCGTGAACGTTTAAAGAAGGTATTTGGAATTAGTTCTTTTTCTTTCACCACGCGTGTGGATTCTGTATTAGAAGATATAGAAGCGATTTGTTTAGAAATTGCTAAAGAGAATGAAGGTAAAACCTTCAAAGCCATTACGAAAAGAAAAGATAAAACGTTTCCTTTAAGTAGTGATGAAATGAATCGTAAAATTGCTTCAGTAATTTTAAAGAATACAAATCTAAAAGTAGATGTACATAATCCGGAACTTCCTATACAAATTGAAATACAAGAACGTAATACCTATATCACAACAGAAAAGATTCGTGGTGCTGGTGGGTATCCAGCGGGGATGAATGGTAAGGTATTATTACTATTATCTGGTGGTATAGATTCACCTGTTGCTGCATATGAATTAATGAAAAGAGGCTTAAAGGTAGAAGCAGTGCATTTTGCTTCACCTCCATATACAAGTGAAGCCGCAAAGAATAAAGTATTAACTTTAGCTAAACTTGTATCTGAATACCAACAAGATATGAAGGTACATTTAATTAACTTTACTGATTTGCAGTTAGAGATTTATAAGACAGCAGGTGATGCATATGCGATTACTTTGATGCGTAGAATGATGTTTAGATTAGCTGAAGCGATTGCCAAAAAGAATGGCTGTTTAGCTTTAGGAAGTGGAGAAAGTGTAGGACAAGTTGCTTCGCAAACATTAGAGAGTA
>JAFVFM010000127.1 GCA_017475415.1 Solobacterium sp. | reverse complement strand
GGAATCTGTTAAAGGTTCAAAATATCCAATGGCTGTTGATGTAAGTCGAGTAGATGATACGATAACAGAAACAACTAAACGTCTAGCTAATGCTAAAAGAGGCAGTGGTCATGATAATTTTCTTAATGGCATTATCGTACAATTTGATTTAACATTCACCAATAAGGCTTGGGTAGAAGCGGAACGTTATCATTTTTTAGACTTTGTAAGTTCGCAATCCACAATGCATAGAATTACGAAATTCGATTTAGATTCAGCTTATATCGAATATACGGATCCTAGAATTGTGGAAATTATGAAAGAAAAAGTAGCTGCATATAATGAACTTCAAAGTGATATTCAATCACTTAAGGAAGAAGGGAAAGATACTACAACCTTATTGGATCATGCCAAAAGGCAATATTTAGAAATTCTTTATTCGAATCCTGCTGGGTTCCGTTTAACAGCTAGAATGACGACGAACTATCGCCAATTAAAGACTATTTATGCGCAGAGAAAAGATCATAAACTTCCAGAGTGGAGAGCTTTCTGTAAGTGGATAGAAACACTGCCACAAAGCGAATTCTTAACGAATGTGGAAAAATAATTTATATACAAATGTGATGAAAGAAGTTCTCCACAAAAGTTTATAAATATTTTATCCACAAAGATTAATAGATTTGGTAAAATAAGCACATATGAACAGTACAAGCTTAAAAAACGAGTTGGAAAAAAGAGGATTAAAAATAGATGATTCTGTATGTGAAAAACTAGAACAATACAGACTTTTACTTGCATCTTGGAATGAGAGAATGAACCTTACTGCAATCAAAGAAAGTGAAGAAGTATATGAAAAGCATTTCTTCGATTCTTTACTTCCGTTAACGCAAATGCAAATAGAAGGGAAGGCTATTGATGTAGGTAGTGGTGCAGGCTTTCCAGGATTAGTAATGAAGATAGTTAGCAAGGATACTTCTTTTACATTACTAGAACCCATCAAAAAGAGATGCCTATTTTTAAATACTGTTATTCAAGAATTGGGTTTAGATGGTATCGAAGTGGTAAATGAAAGAGCTGAAGATTATGCCAAATTGCATCGTGAAAGCTTTGACTTTGTAACTGCTAGAGCAGTATCCAATTTAAATATCTTAGCAGAATTATGCATTCCTCTTGTTAAGATAGGAGGAACATTCCTTGCGATGAAGGGTAGTAAGGGTAAAGAAGAACATAAAGAAGCTGCTCAGGCAATACACAAGCTAGGTGCAACATTAAAGAATATACAAGAAGAAGAATTAAGCCATGAAGATAAAAGAATCAATCTCTTTTATCAAAAAGAAAGAGCGACAGAAGGAAAATATCCTAGGTCATATTCTTTGATGAAAAAGAAACCATTAAAGTAAAAGAAAAATATGCAATTCAGAAATTGGTTTAAAGATATATATGATAAAAAACAAGAACAGGTAGTCAAAATACCAGTTGATATGATCGTACCTTCACGATATCAACCAAGATTGCGCTTTGATGAAACAGCCTTAATGGAATTAGCGCAATCAATACAAGTAAATGGGTTAATACAGCCAATTACTGTACGCAAAGTAGATGATCATTATGAAATCATCGCGGGAGAAAGAAGATATCGTGCTTGTATATTAGCTGGATATAGTGAAATACCTTGTTTTGTGATGTCGCCTGACGAAGAGATAGCTGCTCAAATGGCCTTGGTAGAAAATGTACAAAGGGAAAATCTAAGTGCGATTGAAGAGGCCAAAAGCTATGTTCAAATTATGCGTCAAGCTGGCTTAACACAGGAAGAAGTTGCTTCGCGTATTGGTAAATCGCAGCCAAGTGTAGCAAATAAGATACGTTTATTGAATTTGCCAGATGAAGTTCAAGAAGCTGTAGTAGATGGTAGAATAACCGAGCGGCACGCAAGGGCATTATTAAATGTACCAGAAGATAAAGTAAAAGAAATCTTCCAACATATTTTAGAGGAAAAGCTGAATGTTTCACAAAGCGAAGCTTATATACAGCGAAGAATGAGGCGCAATAGTAAAAGAAAAAATAAAACCAAAGGGTTTACGCGCAATATTCAAATTGCCCTAAATTCAATCGAACAATGTATTGAGATGATAGAAAATCTTGGTATAGAAGTGGATATGCAACAAATTGATACAGAAGACGAATTAGAAGTAAAGATTCGTTTACCAAAAAAGTAGAGGTATAAGGTATGGGAAAAATTATTGCAGTAGCTAATCAAAAAGGTGGAGTTGGTAAGACAACAACATCCATGAATTTAGCAGCAGGACTAGCATATATGAGTAAGAAGGTTTTACTTGTGGATTTTGATCCACAAGGAAACGAAACATAGGGTATAGGCGCAAAAAGCGTTGGTTTTACCAAAAGCGTATACCACGTCTTAATAGGCACGGATAATGTAAAAGATACCAAGGTAAGCTTACAAATGCCGCCTTTAGATGTCTTACCTTCTACTGTTGATTTGGCAGGTGCAGAAATGGATATGTCGCAATATGAATTAGGTAAAGAAAAATTGCTTAAGAATAAGTTAGACGAAGTAAAAGATGAATACGACTATATCATTATTGATTGCCCACCTGCTTTAGGTAATTTGAATACGAATGCTTTAACTGCAGCAGATTCTGTACTTATTCCGGTGCAATGTGAATATTATGCTTTAGAAGGATTAAGCCAATTATTAAGTACGATACGCATGGTACAGAAACTATGGAATCCTAAATTAAATATTGAAGGTATTTTATTGACGATGTATTCCAATACAAAGCTTTCAGTAGAGGTACAACAAGAAGTAAAACGCTATTTTAAAGATAAGGTATATAAGGTATATATTCCTAGAAATGTGAGTTTATCGGAAGCGCCATCAAATGAAAGTTCCATATTTGAATATAAAATACGCTCTACTGGTGCAGAAGCCTATGCTAAATTAGCAGAAGAAGTAATTTTACAAAATGAGGGAGCAAAAGAATGAGTGAGAAAAAGAATACAAAGGTATTGGGTAAAGGATTAGGTAATATATTTGGTACAGATAATTTAGAAAATGTAATTAACCAAATTGAAAATAACGCAATTTCTTCTTCCCCTACAGGAAAAGTGGAAATTAATGTGAATGAAATACGCGAGAATCCTTATCAGCCAAGAAAAGAATTCGATAAAACAGCTTTGGAAGAATTAGCTGAATCCATTAAGACACATGGCATCTTTACTCCTATTCTTGTACGTAAAAGTATTCAGGGTTATAACCTTGTAACAGGTGAAAGAAGATTAAGAGCAGCGAAGATGGCTGGCTTAACTACTGTACCTGCAATAGTGGTGGAATTCACAGATGAACAAATGATGGAAATCTCTATCTTAGAGAATATCCAAAGAGAAGACTTGAATCCGATTGAAGAAGCAGTTGCCTATGACGCATTAATTAAAAAACATGGTTATACGCAAGAAAAGCTTGCCGAACGCTTAGGTAAATCACGTGAATATTGTGCAAATATGATGCGCTTATTAAAGCTACCTGAAGCTGTGCAAGATTTAGTTGTGAATAAGAAATTAACTATGGGTCATGTAAGACCTTTATTGAGCTTGAATGATGAAAATGAAATTTTTGAAGCTGCTGAATATGTATTAAAAAACAAGCTATCTGTACGCGAAGTAGAAGAATATATACGTTCTTTACAAGGCAAAGAAAAGAAAGTAATGAAAAAGGTTACAAAACAAAAAGATCCTTGGATTCGCGATATTGAAAATCATATGCAAAGAAAGTTAGGTACAGAAGTGGATATTTCTAAAAAAGCGATATCCATTCATTATACGAATACAGAAGATTTAAATCGTATATTAGAAATTATTGATTGTTTAGATGAAAGTGAAGAAGAGTGAGAAAGAAGATGAAGGACGTCTTAGTCATTTCAGAGATTCACGATAGGATGCAGCAAAGTTTAGAAAGAATAGAGGGATATCAATTTCATTTTTATGCTAACTTTTTCGAAGTGCCAAATGAATTAAAAGAAAAAATAGAAATCTATATTGGTGCTCCTAAAAAAGAAGAAGTTGATGAATTACCGAATTTAAAATGGGTACAGCTTGTCTTTGCAGGAGCGAATACCTATGGGTGGCTACAGGAAGATATTCTTTTATCGAATGCCAAAGGTGGATATGGAAAAGGCATAGCAGAGCATATGTTAGGCATAACCTTAATGGCTGAAAAATATTTTCTATCTTATTATGACCAACAAAAAGAAAACCAATGGAAACCAATACCAGAGGTAAAACTAATTTCAGAAGCAAAGATTCTATCTGTAGGTATGGGAGATATAGGTAGTGAATATTTAAAGAGATGCCATATGTTAGGTGCTACGTGTTTTGGGGTAAGAAGAAATAAACATGAAAAACCAGATTATGTAGAAGCATTATATACAATGAATGAATTAGATGAAATCTTACCAGAATGTGATGTAGTAGCTTTAAGTCTACCTGAAACAAATGAAACCAAGCAATTATTTGACTTAGAGCGTTTAAGAAAAATGAAGAAGGATGCGATACTCATTAATGTAGGTAGAGGATCAGCGATTGTAGAAAAAGATTTACTTACTGTATTAAAGGAAGGATATTTCCATCTCGTTGCTTTAGATGTATGTGAAATAGAACCTTTACCACAAAACAATCCTTTATGGAATGCGGATAGAGTATTCATTACACCACATATTTCAGGGCGATTTACCTCTGTTGCAAATTATAAAAATGTGATGAAGGTAATATGTGATAATCTAGAAAACTATCTTAAAGAAGATAGACCAAAATACCTTGTAAATAGGAAATTAGGTTACTAAGGAAATAATTCACAAAATCTTGTAAGAGATAGTAAAAGTGCGTAAAATATAGGAATATGAACGAAAGAACGTGGAAAGCTTTTAAATTGTTATTATTGGCAGCTAGCGTAATGGCTTTTGTCGATTACCGTTTAACGCTAGGATACTTTTTAGGTGCTTTTACATCGATTTTTCTTTATAAACGTATAGAGCGCTTTTGCGATAGTATGATTTCCGCAATGTATGCGTCTAATAAACAAGCCTTCGTAGGCTTTATGTTGAATTATTTGGTAATGGGCATAGTTTTAGTTCTAGCTGCAAAATTACCACATCTATTCAATTTGTTTACTTGTGCGCTAGGCTTAATGGCAATTAAAATAGCTGTTATCGCTGAAGCAATATTCAATAAAGGAAGTGAGGCAATATGAAATTACAATCAGATGTCTTTTTGATTCTACTAGTAACCATCATTATGGTTATTGCGATGTTAATTATTGCGCATAAATTAAATCATGCAGAGCCATTACAGAAGCCTAAGGGTATAATCTTGCCTGCATTAATTGGTATAGAAAAAATACATGCAGATGTAGTAGAAAATGTAGGTCCAAAGAATGCTGAACTATTTACACCTTATATCATCATTCTTTCTGTATATATTTTCTTTTCCAATATATTGAGTTTGTTTGGTTTATCTTCACCAACAGCCAATTGGAGCGTAACTTTAACTTTAGCCATTATTACTTGGACAATTACACAAATTGCATCCTTTAAATATAGTGGTGTTAAGGCATGGTTCCATAGTTTCATTGAACCAATTCCGGTATTATTACCGATTAATATCTTGGGCAAATTTACTTCGATTATTTCGATGTCCTTGCGTCTGTTTGGGAACATCTTATGTGGAAGTATTATTATGTCACTTGTATATTCGCTTACACAATGGCTATCCAATCTTATTGCAGGTTGGCTGGGTGCAGGGGGTGTGGTGTTCAATTTCTTAGGGCCAATTATTGCCCCAGTATTACATGCATACTTTGATGTATTTGCGGGTTTTATTCAGACATTAGTCTTTGTGACATTAACTTTAGTATTTGTCGGTGTAGAAGTACCGGATGAAATAAAATAAAGCAAGAAAAGTAAGGAGGAGCTTTATATGGATATTACAAAAGGATTAATTGCGATAGGTGCTGGTCTTGCAGTATGTGCAGGTATGGGTACTGGTGTCGGTGAAGGTATCGCCGCAGGTCGTGCAATCGAAGCGATGGGAAGAAACCCAGAAATGCTTCCACAGCTAAGATCAAACATGATTTTAGGTATTGCCTTATCAGAAACAGCCGCAATTTATGGTTTGTTGATTGCCATTATTTTAATCTTCGTATATTAGTAAGGAGCGCACATGATTGATGTTGATGTATACACTCAATTAGTGCCTAATCCACTAACCATGGCGGTTCAATTACTAAGTACATTTGTCTTATTCTTTGTAGCCTACAAAATTCTTTGGCCATCTGCTAAGAAGTATTTAGCAGCTAGGGCAGAAAAGATGCAAGAAGATCTTACAGCGAGTGAAGAAGCAAAAAAGGAAGCCTATAGTGATAGGCAAAAAGCTTTAGCACAATTAACAGAAGCATCAGATAAAGCGGATGAAATTGTAAAAGCAGCATTAAAAGAAGCGAAAGATGAAAAGCATAGTATTCTTGCGCAAGCGGATAAGGAAGCTAAGGCTGTAAAGAAAAAGGCTCAAGAACAAATAGAGGCAGAGCGCGCTGCAATGTATAAGGATATGCAAAGAGAAATGGTGGAAGTAGCCTTAAGTGCAGCAGGTAAGCTTATTGGTCAAAAGAATCCAGAAGATTTCGATCGTGAAGCAATTGACGCTTTTGTGAAGGAAGCAGGAAGCCATGAGTAGTGGAATAGCACAAAGATACGGACAAGGCTTATTTGAACTTGCAGTAGAGAATCAATCTGTTGAAGCGAAGAAACAACAGGTGGATACTCTTTTAACTGTGCTCGAAGAAAATAAAGATGTAGAAATCTTACTTCGTGCAGTAAAAGTGAGTAAGGATGAGAAAAAAGCCTTCATGGAAAAGATATTCAAGGGTGCCGTAGATCAAGATGTGCTATCCCTGATTAAGTTACTAATTGATAAAGGAAGAATTTATTATTTTAAAGATGTATTAAAAGAATTTTCTATTTTAGCAGATGAGAAATTAGGGATTACACACGCTATTGTGCAATCTGCTCGTAAGTTAAAAGAAGAGGATTTAGAAAGAATCCAAAAGGCAATTGAAGCGAAAACTAAGACGAAAGTTGTATTGAAGAATCGTATCGATCCTAGCTTGATTGCTGGAATAAAGGTGAGTGTAGGTAATCATGTTACAGACATCACAATGAAAAATAAAATTGAACGCATGAAAGATGCATTATTGAAAGGAGGTCAGGCATGAATCAAATTAGACCAGAAGAAATTAGTTCACTCATTAAGGAACAAATCAAAAACTATGACCAAAAGATTCATTCTGACGATGTAGGATATGTCATTTCTGTTGGTGATGGTATCGCTATGGTACAAGGCATTGACAAGGCTATGGCATCTGAATTATTAGAATTCCCACATGGTGTAATGGGCATGGTTTTAAATTTAGAAGAAGACCATATCGGCGTTGTATTATTAGGCCAAGATTCTTTGATTCGTGAAGGCGATGAAGTAAGAAGAACGGGTCGTATTGTAGAGGTTCCTGTTGGTGATGGATTATTAGGTAGGGTAGTAAATGCCTTAGGCCATCCGATTGATAATGCAGGTGATATCGCTTATACCAAAACGCGTGCGATTGAACGCGTCGCTCCAGGTGTAATGACAAGACGCTCTGTATATCAACCATTAATGACAGGTTTGAAGGTAATCGACACGATGATTCCTATTGGTAAAGGGCAACGTGAATTAATTATCGGTGACCGTGAAACAGGTAAAACAGCGATTGCGATTGATGCCATCATTAATCAAAAGGGTAAGAATGTGAATTGTATTTATGTTGCGATTGGACAAAAAGAAAGTACAGTTGCACGTTTAGTACAAAAGTTAAGAGAAAATGATGCAATGGAATATACAACTATTGTAAATGCATCAGCGTCTGAATCAGCACCATTACAATATATCGCCCCATATGCAGGATGTGCGATGGGTGAAGAATGGATGGAACAAGGTAAGGATGTGCTCATTGTTTATGATGATCTTACAAAACATGCGGTAGCTTATCGTACCATGTCTTTATTATTAAGAAGACCACCAGGCCGTGAAGCATATCCAGGTGATGTCTTCTATTTACATAGTCGTCTATTGGAAAGAGCAGCGAAATTATCCGATGAATTAGGTGGAGGCTCATTAACCGCTTTACCAATTATTGAAACACAAGCTGGTGATATTTCTGCCTATATTCCAACAAATGTCATTTCCATTACCGATGGACAGATTTTCTTACAAACAGATTTATTCGCATCAGGTGTACGCCCAGCGGTAGATTCTGGTTTATCTGTATCTCGTGTAGGTTCTAGCGCGCAGACAAAGGCGATGAAGTCAGTGTCTTCCTCCTTAAAACTAGATCTAGCACAATATCATGAAATGTTATCTTTTGCCCAATTCGGTTCAGATTTAGACGCTACAACAAAGAAGATTTTGGATCATGGGGCAATGCTTACAGAATTATTAAAGCAACCACAATATCAACCAATGTCTATGGTGGATCAAGTTCTTTCCCTCTATGCCGCAAAGAATGGCTATATGGATGGCTTAGAAAATGAAGATGTGGATCGCTTTGAGAAAGCCTTACATCGTAGATTCCATGATGAATATCAAGATGTATGCGATGAAATTGAAAATAGTGGCATCATTAGTGATGAACTAAATGAAAAAATCAAAGAAGGTATGGCGAAAGTGCAAGAACAAATCACTCTTGTAAAGGGAGTGAACTAATATGGCACAATCATCACAAGCTTTACGCACAAGAATTAAATCTGTTAATTCCACACGTAAGATTACAAAAGCTATGGAAATGATAGCGAATGCGAAATTATTTAAACAACGTAATAAGATGGAAGCGAATCGTGAATATGCACAAAGGCTTCAAGAAACGGTGGATGAAATCGTAGAAAATAATCCAGGTGTGAGTAGTAAATTTATTCGTAAAACAGAAGGGGATCGTGCATTAACCATAATCTTCTGTTCTGATTTAGGCTTGTGTGGTGGCTATAATCAAAATGTATTAAAGCTCGCTAAAGAAAGCCTGAAGAAAGATGAGCCAATCTATGTCATTGGAACTTCTCTTTATCGTACATTTAAAGAAGAGGGTTATAACATAATAAATGAAGAAAGTATATCTTCGGACGCCTTAACCTTCGCTATACTCAAAACTTGTGTAGAAGAAGGAATAAAGAGATTCCAAGATAAAAGCATTGATAAATTACAGGTAATTTATACACGTTTTGTGAATACAATGACCTTTAGAAGTGAAATCGATGTCTTGTTGCCATGTGTACTCGAAAAGAAAGAAAAAAATGAGACTACAGAAAAGGTACTCAAAGCAGAAACGATGTTTGAGCCAGACGCAACAACAATCTTGAATGATTTAATCCCAATGATGATTCAAGATGTAGCTTATGCGGATTGGATGGAAGCGACTACTGCAGAGCAGGGAAGTCGCAGAGTAGCGATGAAGACGGCAACAGATAATGCAGATGAATTAAGTGCTGAGCTCTTACTGGAATACAATAAAGTAAGACAAGCGAATATCACACAAGAAATAACGGAAATTGTGGGCGGTAGTGCCGCGGTATAGAAAGAAGGTAAAGTATGAGTGTAACAGGAAAAATAGTACAGGTTATTGGTCCGGTAATCGATATTCGTTTTGATCCGGAACATTTACCTTCCATAAAAAACGCAATTCAAATTAAAACAGCAGAAGATAAATATATGGTTGCAGAAGTTGCCCAACATATTGGTGATGATATTGTACGTTGTATTGCGATGAGCTCTACAGATGGCTTAGTTAGAGGGATGGAATGCATTGATAATGAAGCACCAATACAAGTACCAGTTGGTGATGAAGTGCTGGGTAGAATGTTTAATGTGTTAGGCGAACCTATTGATGGCTTGGGTGAAGTTAAGGCTACAAAATTAATGCCTATTCACCGCGAGGCACCAAACTTCGCAGCTCAACAAGTAACCTCAGAAATCTTAGAAACAGGCATCAAGGTTATTGACTTATTATGCCCATATTCTAAAGGTGGTAAGATAGGCTTATTTGGTGGTGCGGGTGTAGGTAAAACCGTATTAATGCAAGAATTAATTCACAATATTGCGATTGAACATGGTGGTCGAAGTGTTGTTGCGGGTGTTGGTGAAAGAACACGTGAAGGCAATGACATGTATAACGAAATGAAGGAATCTGGTGTATTAAAGAATACAGTATTAACCTATGGTCAGATGAACGAATCACCAGGCGCAAGAATGAGAGTGGCTTTATCTGCTTTAACAATGGCTGAATACTTCCGTGATGTAGATCATCAAGATGTATTATTATTTATTGATAATATCTTCCGTTTCACACAAGCTGGTTCAGAAGTGTCCGCTTTATTAGGCCGTATGCCTAGTGCTGTAGGTTATCAACCAACATTAGCGACAGAAATGGGTCAACTACAAGAAAGAATTACCAGTACAGACCAAGGTTCAATTACCTCTGTTCAAGCAATTTATGTACCTGCAGATGACTTAACCGACCCAGCTCCAGCGACTACTTTCTCGCACTTAGATGCGCGTTTAGTATTAGATCGTTCCATAGCTGCATTAGGAATATATCCAGCAGTAGATCCATTAGGTTCATCAAGTCGTATGTTAGACCCATTAGTTGTTGGTGAAGAACATTACCAAGTAGCACGTGAAGTTCAACAAATCTTACAACGTTATAGAGAATTACAAGATATCATTGCCATCTTAGGTATGGAAGAATTAGGTGCAGAGGATAAGAAAATTGTTAATCGTGCTAGACGTATTCGTAACTTCTTATCTCAACCATTCTCTGTTGCAGAACAATTCTCTGGTATGAAAGGTATTTATGTACCATTAGAAGAAACAGTTCGTAGCTTTAGAGAAGTGTTGGATGGTAAATATGATGATTTACCTGAAGCTGCATTTATGAGTGTAGGTACAATTGAAGACGTTGTGAAGAAAGCAGAGAGTCTAAAATGATTCATTGTCGTATTGTTACACCTGAAGGTGTATATAAGGAAATGGATACCAGTATTATCAATATAGAAACTACAGATGGTGCTAGGGGTGTACTACCTAACCATGTGCCTATTGTAACAATGTTGAAGATAGGACATATGTCTACTATTGAAGAGGGAGAAAGACAAGAATATGCGGTAGCAGGAGGCTTGTTCTACTTCCGCGATAATCAAGCAGAAATCCTAACGGACGCAATTGAAAACAAAAAGGATATTGATGTAGACCGCGCAGAAGCCGCAAAACATAGAGCGGAGGAACGCTTGAGTGTACTCAATGATCCAGACTTAGACATGAAGCGTGCTGAATTAGCCTTACAGAAGGCATTGAATCGTCTTCGTGTAGTGAATCGTTATTAAGGTATAGAAAGCCTAATCGTTTGATTGGGCTTTTTTGTGTTGAAACATTCTACTATTGAGCTAAAGCGAAAGAATTGGTGCTCTAAAATTGGACGGGGCAGCTAAAAATTGAAAATAAACATCCTAGGGGTATTTGTTTACCCCAGGGATGTTTATTGAGGTGAAACTATAAGTAAGAAGAGATTGTGTGTAGTTCGGATATTGGAAGGACTATATGCGGTCTTTTTTTGGTGCAGTAGGAGCGGATAATACCGCTCCATATCCTGCTTTCGTATAGCCTTCCGCAATACCGTTTACGGTTGCGTCCCCGCAGAGCCGCTGATCTCTTTTGCGGATAGTATTTTTTTGTGAGAGTGATAGAAACTATTTATCTTCTATAGGATTCAGAAGTGGTACTGCATTCTTCCTAAGGATATATAGACATCGATTTCTAAATCGTTCCCAGTTAGTATATCCATTGGAATTTTTCTTAATTGCCTTAAGAATAGAGTTTCTATTCTCTAAAACACCAGTGTTCATTTTTTGTGCGGAGACTACCACCTGGCCTGTCTCCTTATCGACTGTATAACTATGTTTGAATACGATGAAGGAATTGACGATTTCCTTATGCCAGTTTCGCAATGTTTTTCCAAAAGCTTCCATTTCTTCTATTCCGCTGTTATAGAAAGCTTGAATCAATTCTTTTAATGCTTCATCGGCTGTTTCATTGGTGTTGTTGTTATAAAAGTCTACAAGATCATCCTTTAAAGTCCATGCGGATTTGAGGTCAGGATGAATGGCCTCAATTAAATTACGAATATCGTAATAATTTAAATAACGTTGTAATTTTCTGTTAAATACTTTTTTGCGGTTAGGATCGAATAATAACTGTTTATCCTTTGCGCGTGTATCTTCTCTTTTAAAGATGAGCCAATTGAATTTCTTCAATAGGTAATATTCATCTGTTTGTGATTTCGTATCTTTATG
>JAFVFM010000126.1 GCA_017475415.1 Solobacterium sp. | reverse complement strand
TTTACATTTTTCTTTTAATTCTATTCCTTTATCCGTTAATGTAATTAATACACTACGCTCATCTTCTTTACTTCTTTTTCGGATTAATAAATTCTTATCTTCCATCTTTTTTAATAATGGAGTAAGCGTACCAGAATCTAAATAGAGCCTTCTACAAAGTTCTCCCACACTAGTTTCTTTATCTTCATTTTCCCACAATACCATAAGCACTATATATTGCGTATAGGTAATATCTAGTTCTTTAAAATATGGTGTATATTTCGCGGTTATTTTTCGTGCCACTGCATACAAAGGGAAACACAATTGATTATCTAAGCGTAAACAATCATATTCCTTATTCATTTATTTAACCTCTCTTTTTTTCATCTAAATAACTTACAGCTGATAGTGCTGCTACATTACCTTGACCTGCTGCTTTAATATATTGATATGGTTGGCCCGTTAAATCACCTGCTGTAAATAAGCCAGGAAGATTTGTGCGCATTTGTAGGTCAACCTTTACTGCATTACCTTCTACTTCTAAGCCTGGTACAAGTTGTGCAGGAAATTGAGCAGCACGTAAGATAAATGTACAATCTACCTTATGTTCTTTTACATCTGTTACTAATGTATCTGCCTTCATACCACCTTTAATTTCTTGTGGTTTTTCCTTGCAGATTTCTATATTTGTACTCTTAAAATTCACTTCATCTTTATAGAGTGGGAAGTAATATACTTTTTCACATACTTCACCTAAGAAATCCGCCTCTGCTTCTTCCTCTTTACTACCGCCAATAACCGCTACTGTTTTACCTTTATATAATGGCGCATCGCAAGTTGCACAATAGCTTACACCTCTACCTAAGAATTCTGTTTCACCAGGATATGGCTTACCAGCTACTACTCCTGTTGCCAAGATTACGGCATCTGCCTCAATGATGTCATTGTTGCTGAGTTGTAAGGAATAATAGTCCCCTACATTATATACAGTTGTAGCTTTTAATTCTGTTACTTCGATATCTAATACTTCTAATTGTTTACGGAAAGCCGCAATCATTTCTTTACCTGTTACTTCTGGTAAACCTAGATAATTCTTAATTGGATGTTCTACTACAGCCATCTTTGGACTAAGTTCTTTACTACCCAATAAAATAATATTCTTATTTCTTACTTTCGCTGTAATCGCAGCCTCTAAGCCTGCAGGGCCTGTACCTATAATCGCAATATCATATCTCATTTTCGTTTCCTCCGTTTATACAATTATATTTTATACAATTTAATTGTTTATTCAAATGTATTGCTTCCTTAATTCCCTGCCTTTCGCACATAGATAAGCGTATAATATATGTAGATACGCGCATGATTGGGGGTATATTATGCCAAAAAAAAGTATTCGTGAAATGAATTATTTAGAGAGACTACATTACTCTCTTAGCTCTAAGATTTTCCATGCCATTCTCATCTTTTCTATTATTCTAAGCTTATTTGCGATAGGCTTTGGCTTTTATTTATATTCCTCATCCATCAATGATCAATCTTCAGTGAATGCCAATAATCTAGCTAAAACGGTCACCTTAGCTTTCAAACAACAAAATGGCTCAGCTTATATAGATAAAGTATTAAGAATATATGAACGTTTAAATGCAGTAGAACTCAAAAATAAGGATAAACCTGCCTATAATGATTTATTCTCCTCTGTTGTAGATGATAACTATAAAGAATTACGGTCTCTATTACATTCCATCGAAAAACAAAACAATGCTTTATTAACCTATGTCGCAGCATTTGATAAAGAAAATAATCGGTTAGTATATATTATTGATTCTTCGGGCAATAGCTTCAGTAGACCCGGTTATTGGGAAGAAGTAAATGAAAGAGTATATTCTAAATATAAGGATGAGCCTACCGAGAATCTTATTCGTAGCTATATGCCGCATGCCATAGAAAGAGATACCGAACATGGCTATCGTTGTACAAGTTGGGATATTCTACGTGAAGATGATCGCTATATTATCCTGTCTATGGCTGATATGGATATGAATAAATTCGCTGAACGTGGACGAACATTCTTTTGGCAATATTTAGCCTTACTCGCTCTAATTACCCTTATTATTGATATCTTCATTGTTTTACATATGAAGCGCACTATTGTTACTCCTATCACAAAAATCAACCAAGCTGCCCGCGACTATATGCAAGATAAAGGTAATGGCCTTTTACAAGATTCTCATTTCCGATCATTAGATATCCATACAGGTGATGAAATCGAAAGCTTAGCTCTGATTATGGGTGATATGGAAAAAGATATTGGTGATTATGTAGAAAATCTAACGAATGTCACTAGGGAAAAGGAACGCATGGGAGCTGAGCTCAATATTGCCTCGCAAATCCAAGATGGTATGTTGCCAAGTATCTTCCCTGCCTTCCCAGAGCGTAAGGAATTTGATATTTACGCAACCATGACACCAGCCAAGGAAGTAGGTGGTGACTTCTATGATTTCTTCTTAATCGATGACGATCATCTCGCAATGGTTATTGCGGATGTTTCTGGTAAAGGCATACCAGCTGCTCTATTCATGATGGCTTCAAAGATTTTAATTAACAACTTCTCTATGATTGGTTTGATGGATCCTGCACAAATATTAGAACTCGTTAATGATCGTATTTGTGACAACAATCCTGCTGAAATGTTTGTCACAGTATGGCTAGGTATATTAGAAATTTCTACTGGTACCTTACGCGCTGCTAATGCAGGCCATGAATATCCTTGTGTTTATCACAATAATGAAAAGTCTTTTGAATTATTCAAAGATAGACATGGTTTAGTTATCGGTGGTATGAAAGGAAGTAAATATAGAAGTTATGAAATGCAATTAAAACCAGGAGATGGCTTATTTGTCTATACAGATGGTGTAGCTGAAGCAACCAATATAGAAAATCAACTATTTGGTACAGACCGCTGATTATTAACATTAAATAGCCATCCTGAAGCGAATTGTATTGATATATTAAAAGAAGTAAAAGATAGTTTAGATGGCTTCGTACAAGAAGCACCTCAATTCGATGATATTACAATGTTAGCGATGCGCTATAGCGGGCCAAAGGAAAAGGAAGTGGACAAAATGGAAATTACACTAGACGCAAAAGTAGAAAATGTGCAACAGGTTACAGCCTTCATTGATGAAGAATTAGAAAAGATTGATTGTCCTCTAAAAGCACAAACACAAATTGATGTAGCTGTAGATGAACTCTTTAGTAACATTGCGATGTATGCCTATGCACCATCTATTGGCACTGCTACAGTCCAACTCGAAATAGAAGATGACCCACGCGCAGTAGTGATTACCTTCATCGATCAAGGTAAACCGTATAATCCATTAGAAAAAGACGACCCTGATGTAACCTTATCGGCTGAAGATAGACAAATTGGTGGTCTAGGTATCTTCTTAGTGAAAAAGACAATGGATGATATGACATATCGCTATGAAGATGGAAAGAATATTGTAAGTATCAAAAAGATGATTTAGGCAGTTTATGCTGCCTTTTTCTTTTTATTCCTTACTTCCTATGATACAATTATGCGCATTAGAGGTAACGAATATGCATATTCAGATTCCAAAAGATTATAACCCTGTACTTACAGTACGTGAAACACAAGAAGCGATCAAATACATACGTGATACTTTCCAACATGAATTTGGAAAACAATTGCATTTATCCCGTATTAGTGCACCATTATTTGTATCTAAGAGTTCTGGTTTAAATGGTAACTTAAGTGGTGTAGAGCGCCCGATAGCCTTTGACATGAAAGAAATACCAGAAGAGACATTTGAAGTTGTACAATCCTTAGCGAAATGGAAGAGATTGGCTTTAAAAAAATATAACTTCGATTTACATGAAGGCTTATATACAAATATGAATGCGATACGTCGTGATGAAGAAGTAGATAATACGCATTCCGTCTACGTTGACCAATGGGATTGGGAAAGAGTTATCGCAAAGGAAGAGCGTACAATAGAAACATTAGAAAAAACTGTAAAGCGTATCTTTAAAGTCATTAAGCATATGGAACATGAGGTATGGTATAAATATCCAAAGGCTGTATTTCGCTTGCCTGAAGAAGTATTCTTTATTGATGCACAAGATTTAGAAAATATGTATCCAAATTTAGATACAAAAGAAAGAGAACTCGCTATTACAAGAGAAAAGAAATGCGTCTTTATTGAACGCATAGGTAGACCACTAAAGATAAGCCAAAAACCGCATGATGGCCGTGCTCCAGACTATGATGACTGGGAATTAAATGGTGATTTATTCTTCTACTTACCTTCCTTAGATATGGCTTTAGAAATATCCAGCATGGGAATACGCGTAGATGAAGATTCTATCGTTCAGCAATGCATAGAAGCAGGTTGTAAAGAACGTCTTGATTTGCCATATCATAAAATGGTTCAAAACAAGGAGTTACCTTATACTATTGGTGGAGGTATTGGACAATCTAGATTATGTATGTTGCTGCTGAATAAGGCACATGTAGGTGAAGTACAGGCTTCTATTTGGCCAGAAGAAATGATAGCCATTTGTGAAAAAAACAATATCCCATTACTATAAAGCACACCTTGTGCTTTTTTCTTAACCAACTATGTTGCATTACAATATAGCTTGTGTTACTATCTAGTTGGAGGTGGGACTATGGATGCCCAATATAAAAAAGGTGTTTTGGAATTATGTGTTCTTTCACAGCTAGTAAAAGAAGATATGTATGGTTATGAATTAACCGAAAAAATATCGAAAGAATTAGCTGTGAGTACCGGAACATTATATTTAATTCTAAAGCGATTAAAAGATAATGCATTAGTTACAACCTATTTAAAAGAATCCCCTTCTGGCCCCGCTAGAAAGTATTACCACTTAACAAACAAAGGCCAAGAAGAACAGGAAACGCAAAAGAAAGAATGGTTAACATTTGTAGAAAAGGCAGGGAAATTATTATGACTAGATTTGAATATCTTTATACATTAGAAAAAGCTTTAGCCTCCTATCCGGAAGATTTTAAAAAGGATATTTTAGAAACATTCGAGCTTCATTTTAAGGAAGGCTTAGCTAATGGTTTAAGCGAAGAAGAAATCATCCAATCCTTAGGTACAGTAGAAGAAGTAATGAGTAACATTCGTATGATGAATGGCGATTTCGAAGATAAAGAAATATGGAATAAGGAAATTAATCTTAATCTTACAGATATCGCTCACAGCATTAAATCCACAATGATTGATGTATCCTCATTCATCAATAAAACAATCAAAGATTTTCCTACAGATATCTTCCAAAGTCCAGAAGCTTTTACAGAAGAAAATGATTTATCCTATGAAGATATCAATACACTTATCTTCGAAGGTAATTGCGATATTTCTTTAATGCCATCCACAAAATTACATTATATTTTCCGTACCTATAAAGCAGACGATTCTTCCACCTTCCATATCCAAAAAGATGGAAATACATTATTCATCAAAACTGCACATAAGGGTTATCTTCAACTCACAATTCCTGAAACAATTCAAAATATTTCTTTAACTAATTCCTCATCTGACTATTCAATTAAGAATTGCCAATTAGAAAAATTAAATTTATTCACTGGATCTGGCGATATAGAAATTGAATCATCCCATATTTTGCATTGTATAGCGAATTCAAAATCAGGCAATATACATGTTAAAGCACTCGCTTCTACAGATACTCGTTTACAGAGTTTGAGTGGTGATGTAGCGATTTATGAATCTAGTGGTAATATACATGCCCAAAGTGTATCGGGTGATGTAGAAGTGCATAAACAAAATGCGCAAGAAGCTACCTTAATTAGTGTTTCCGGCGATGTAGAATTACGTGCACGCGTTACAAAAGCTTACTGCAAATCTGTGTCTGGTGATATCGATTTATCTTTAGTTGGTGAATTTGAAGAATGTGAAGCAGAAAGTATATCCGGGGATATCGATTGTTATACAAGTATACATACTTTACAAGCAGAGCTATCTACAATAGGAGGAGATATTTTCAATAATAGCGGTTTGGCAGAAGAAAGAATAGGAAGTAAAACTATACGAATTGGCCAGGAAGGCCCACAGATAAAAATTCATTCTAAATCTGGCGATATTTCCTTACATTAACATCAACCAAAAAAGGGACGTCCAAATCAAACATCCCCTCTCAACAGGCCTTTTGGGGGACCTGCCCATTGAGCTAATTCATATTCCCTAAAAGAAATATATATAATGTATATTTCTTTTTTATCTCAACAACAAAAATGGACCTCTACAGCATTGCAGGGTCTAGAATAAATTGTTTACCATAGGATAAACAAAAAAAACTTATCCTTTGTAGACAAAATATCATTCTATTTTTTATCCCCCTACACTCCCGATTCAATTTTACATTTACATTGTAGCACTGCTTTATTTCTTGTAAATGAAAAAAGCATTTATATAAGATAAGTATTTCTAATCCACCTTATATAAATTTATATTTCTTATCCTATCCTTAACATATTTAACTTCTATGTGTATAATATTTCTACAAAGGGGGATATCCATAATGTTGGATAATAACAATATGAGTTTAGATGATTTAGAAAAAGTTACTGGTGGTATTGTATGTGGCGTCGATGAAGCCAAAGAATATGTAACCAAGAAATGCCCACAATGTGGTGGCATTGCCAAAAAACTCGTTAAAGAAAATGGGCAAAAAGTATATGGTGAAGCTTACATTTGTGAAAAGTGTGGCTACACAAGCATTCATTAATAACAGAAAGCTTTATGCATTGCATAAAGTTTTTCTTTTCCCTATTTTTTCGCTATATAATATAAATATGAAAACAATTCACACAGGTAAACGCAATGTAATTTTCGATGAAGAATTCGAAAACATATTTATTGATTTAAACATTAGTGCTTTTCATGAGTTAGGTTTTTCTTTTGGCGATAGTATTTCATTACATTTCGATGATGGACGCATCATTGAAGATATACCTTATTATTCTGGATATTATTCAGGCGTCGAAGAATTAATGTTATGCGGTTATCCCGGAGACCCTTATATTTAA
>JAFVFM010000125.1 GCA_017475415.1 Solobacterium sp. | reverse complement strand
TTTTTATGGTGGTTTATATCGTGATGTAAATTTAATATGTGTAAATCGGAAACATTTTGATTTAGACTATTATGGCGGTAGTGGCTTACAAATTACGCCAATTATTCATGGTAAAGATGCAATTATCGAACTAAAAGTATATCTGAATAAGCCTTTATCTAAAGAAAAGCTCATCTATCAAATTTATAATCAAGAGAATCAATTAGTATGTGAAGAAGAAAGTGATCATACGCATATTTCATTAAGCATACAAAACGCCCATTTATGGCAGGGAAGAAAAGATCCTTATTTATATTATGCAAAGGTGAAGTTAATTGAAGAGGATGAAGTATTAGATGAAGTATGCAGCAATTTTGGAATAAGAAGTTTCTTCATTGATCCAGATAAAGGTTTCTTTCTAAATGGTGAAAGCTATCCATTACATGGTGTTTCACGCCATCAAGATAGAGCAGGTGTAGGGAATGCCTTAAGCAAAGATAATCATCAGGAAGATATGGAATTGATTGCAGAAATGGGCGCGAATACAATACGTTTAGCCCATTACCAACATGATGCCTATTTCTATGATTTATGTGATTCCTATGGCATGATTGTTTGGGCAGAAATTCCTTATATTTCAAAACATATGCCTACAGGAAATGAGAATACCAAATCACAAATGAAGGAATTAATTATCCAAAATTATAATCATCCTAGTATTGTGGTATGGGGTTTATCTAATGAAATTACGATTTCAAGTGGGCCTGATGAAGATATGACGAGAAATCATGAAGAATTAAATCAAATGGCTCATGAATTAGACCCAACACGCTTAACAGTAATGGCTTGTGTTTCTATGTTGAAACATACCAATCCATTTTTGAATATACCAGATATTGTATCCTATAATCATTATCTTGGCTGGTATACAGGTAGTGTCGATATGAATGGACCTTGGTATGATCAATTTCATAAGACTCATCCAAATAAACCAATCGGCATTAGTGAATATGGAGCTGAGGCTTTAAACTGGCACTCTAGTGATCCTAAACAAGGTGATTATACAGAAGAATATCAAGCGTATTATCATGAAGAAATGATTAAACAATTATTTTCTAGACCTTTTATTTGGGCTAGCCATGTGTGGAATATGTTTGATTTCGCAGCTGATGCACGGGATGAAGGTGGAGAGGCTGGTATGAATCATAAGGGCTTAGTCAGTTTTGATCGTAGCTATAAAAAGGATTCCTATTATGCCTATAAGGCATGGCTTAGTGACGAAAAGTTCGTACATATTTGTAGTAAAAGATATATCGATCGTGTAGAAGATGTAACGAAAGTTAAGGTTTATTCTAATATGGAAGAAGTAGAACTATACGCTAATGGCGAATTAGTAGAAAAAAAGAAAAGTGCGGATCATTTCTTTACCTTCCTTGTAAAAAATGAAGGGGAAACAAAATTACTCGCAAAGGCAGATACTTGTATAGATGAAGCGATTATACGTAAGGTAGAAGAACCAAATGAAGAATATATATTGAAGGATTCAAGTATTATACTCAACTGGTTTGATATAGAAGAAAGAAAGGATGTCTTTACCTTAAACGATC
>JAFVFM010000124.1 GCA_017475415.1 Solobacterium sp. | reverse complement strand
GATTCTGCAATTTGATTTGCATTGGATATAGATGCTATATCAGAATAGTCTTTTTCAAAGCGTACAAGGAGTTCTTTTGTTTCTTGTTCGCCACGCTCTATTAGGCTATATAGGTGCTCGAATTGTCCGTCTATCATTACGTTTTCGATAAAGGCTCTTGATGTATCTGGGAGTGATAGCCAATCGCCATAAAGTTCAATAGTGGCTTTTTTAATTTGTTCTATCGTAATAGGTCTTTCTTGTTTTTTGTGTTCTGCAAGAATCCCGACTATGTCAGATAAATCATTTTTGTATTGTCTACCAGAACGCAATTTCATTACGATAAGATATTCTGAGGCAATAGTACGAACGGTTACAATGTTAGAATATGTTTTGTGATAAATAGAATATTGTGAAAGCTTTTCGGAATATGAAGCGGTTTTCACAAAATCTGCATTTAGCCAACCGTTAGGCAGACCATGTTTATCTCCGACAGTGTTTATTGCTTCTTTCATCGCAGATGATGAATATATTAAGGCATCGATATCAGTAGTCATATTTCTAAAATGATAATTAATGAGTACCGATGCACCGCCAACTATAATTAGTTCGGCAGGCATAGTCTTACTAGAATGTTTACGGTATTCTTTTGCTAAGTCTTTTAGAAATGTATCAATGTTATTATTTGTGAATTCAAATTGTTTGTTAGATGACATTTCGTACCTCGTTTTCTATAATATTAAAATGTTTAAATTCCGGTATAGATGATTCCTCTGCTTCCTTTAAAATTGCATTATTCTTCATTGTTAGTGCTATTGCGAGGATGCCACTTGGATATATTGGTTTTTCTAGTTTTAAGAGGCGAAGATCATCATAGTCATTACATAAAGGAATACTATTTTCACGACTAATATAGTCCAACATAGCGAGAAGATAAAAGCATTCAGGATACCATTTCATATCGAAATAATCACGGATTTCTGTACTTTCTAATGTGTTGATTAGGAAATTAATATCTCCAAGCTCTTTTAAACGATGGCAAATCGCGCTTTTAAAGTTTTCGAAGGTAGGTCGTTTGATAAAACAAGGTGCGAGAAGGTCTTCCATTGTGATATTTAATGTCTTACTAAGATGGTAGATTGTTTCTGCACTACATTTTTCTAATCGAGTCTTGCCATTACAAATATCATTCACTGTAGCGTAAGGTATACCACTTTCTTTTGCGAGGCGATAAATGCTCATATTCTTTTCTTTAATTATATTTTGTATAGTCATGTTCATCATCCTTATAACCAAATTATAACGGTGTACCGTTATAAAATCAATTTATGTAAAGCGTTGTGGATATGAACTTCAAATTCTTGCCAATTAGAATTTGAAATATATGTATAACGATATTGAGGTAACAGATAAGATGTATTTGCTGAAAGGTTTTGCGTTAAGGAATGAATAATATGTATTGAAAAATGATACTATTTATTGAACAACTTAAAAAAAGCCATGCAAGAGTGCATAGCTTATAGATATTTACAATCATCTAATTTTCGTTTAATGCCATTTAAGATTACATAACCTTCTTCCGGCAATTCGTGTTGGATTGTTGTGTGGGCAGGACCATTGATTTTATCAACATGTGGTAGCTTTGGTTCTATTGGTAAAGGGTGTAGATTTTTCTTAATTGGTTTTTTGGTTTGCCTAGCTTGGCTTAAAGATATACCAACAACCACAAGCGCAATCCAAATAATAAACATCAGTGCTTGAGGCATATTACTTCGTGCTTTCTACTATGCCTTGGGCAAGCCCAGCAATACCTTGGATTTCAGAAGGGATAATAATCTTTGTTGCCTGACCATTAGCGGCAGCTTCAAAGGCCTCTAAGCTCTTTAATTTAAGTACTGCTTCATCTGCACCAGCTTCTTTAATTGCTTTTAAACCATCTGCAGGAGCTTCATGTACTTGTCGAATTGCCTCGGCTCTACCTTCAGCTTCGCGGATTTCTTTTTCTCTTTCTGCTTCAGCTGCTAAGATAGTAGCTTGTTTTTTTGCTTCAGCTTCTAATACAGCAGATTCTTTTCTACCTTGCGCAGTAAGAATCATAGATTGTTTTTCTCCTTCAGCAGTAAGAATAGCAGCACGCTTTTCACGTTCAGCCTTCATTTGTTTTTCCATTGCTTCACGTATTGCAGCAGGTGGTTGGATGGTTTTTAACTCTACACGATTTACACGTATGCCCCATGCATCTGTAGCTTTATCGATGATGGTTAACATTTGTGAGTTAATCGTTTCACGAGATGTTAATGTTTCATCTAAAGTTAAATCACCAATAATATTACGTAATGTAGTAGCAGTTAAATTCTCCATTGCCATGATTGGATTTTCTACACCATAGGTATAGTCTCTAGAATTCATTACTTTGAAGTAAACAACAGAGTCAATCATCATGGTTACATTATCTTTTGTGATAACTGGTTGTGGGGCAAAGTCAGCAACTTGTTCTTTGAGTAATACACGTCTAGCGATACGATCAATAAATGGTATTTTGAAATGTAATCCTGCATCCCATGTATTCAAATAACGGCCAAAGCGTTCAATAACGAAGGCGTTTTCTTGTGGCACAATATTTGCACAAGAAATCAGTGCAGCAATAACAATTACTACAAGTACGATAAGTAATAATGTTTTAATAATATCAGGCATATTCAATCCTCCTTATTCTCTTTTATTATATCAGGTATACGTTTACCTGTTTTTTTATATTCTTTTACGCATTCTGTAAGTAAGAATTCAATTTGTCCATTGACTGAGCGAAACTCAGCATCAGCCCATCGCATTAGTTCTGCATATAGTTCATTGCTCAATCGTAATGGGATTTGTTTTTTATCCTTAGTAGGCACGTTATGAATATAATGTGCCGCTATTTACGACGGGCTGTGCATCATGGTTACCACAGAGCACAACTAATAAATTACTAACCATAGCAGCCTTACGCTCGTCATCTAATTCAACTGTATTTTTTTCTTGTAATCTTTCTAAGGCCATTTCCACCATGCCAACTGCACCATCAACAATCATCTTTCTTGCGTCAATGATGGCACTAGCTTGTTGTCTTTGTAACATAACTGCTGCGATTTCAGGGGCATAAGCTAAATAAGTGATTCTAGCATCGATAATTTCTATACCGGCATTATCTACATTTTTTTGGATTTGTTGTTTAATGCGATCAGCTACAACAGTAGAAGAACCTCTTAAGCTACCGTCATCAGCTAAACCATCACCTGTTGTATCAATATTTGGTGCTACATCATATGGATATAAACGTACAATATCCCTTAATGCTGTATCACACATAAGAGATAAATATTCTTTATAATTATCTACATTGAATACAGCTTTAGCTGTGTCTGTTATACGCCATGTTACGGCAATGCCTATTTCTACAGGGTTACCTAAAGCGTCATTAATGTTTTGTTTTGCATTATTTAAGGTCATTACTTTTAATGAAAGTTTCTTGCCCATTGTGTCATTATTTAAGTTTAATGAAGAACCATCATCCCCAGATAGACTAGCTAGTGCAGGGATTCTCGTTTTTACATCACCTGATTGGGATAACTTTGTATGACTTGCTGGATTAATTGCTTGAGAGAAAGGGTTAACGAAATAGAAACCTTCTCCTTTTAATGTGCCTGTATATTTACCAAATAAAGTTAATACTAAGGCTTCTTGTGGCTTTAATACTTTTAAACCTAATAAAGGAAT
>JAFVFM010000123.1 GCA_017475415.1 Solobacterium sp. | reverse complement strand
TTCCTTCATACACAAAGGCTGTATCAAAATATGTTCCACCTGCTTCAAGAAAGGCATCTACCATTTGGCTTGTTTCTTCAATATTGATTGTTCCATCTTCATTGCGTGGCAAGCGCATTAAGCCGAAACCTAATTTCATTTTTTCTTTTCCCGTAAATATGCTCATGTATGTTCTCCTTTTTTTTAGTATACAACGATTGACAATAGAATATTTATCTCTTGTTTTTCTTTTCATTATAAGTAAATATGGTTTCTCTTAAAGAAGAAAAGATCTTGTTCTTTATTGTTGTAACAACCATAATATGGATATTCTGTATACAGATTCTCATCAATCATACTTATATTATAAAATATGCAGATACTTTCGCATCTGCACATTCTATTTTGTGGTCGCTTTAGTGACCTTTTTATCATTGCCCTTAAATGAAGTTGATTCGTATAAATAAACAAAGGAGGAAGAATAAGGATAAACGCGTATTTATCATTTTCTTATTTTCAAGTAAAATATGAATATGGAAAATAAACTAAAAAAATTATTTGATTATCATCGTTTTTCAAAAAACGAGCATCTTCAACAAATAATTGATGACACAAATACGCGCGTAGAAGAAAAAGAGGCACTTATCTTGGATGAAAATTCTTTATCCTTCGCTGTTGGGGGAGTGCGAGAAGTCGAAGACAAAACAGATAAAGATTTTTTGGAAAAAGATAAGCTTGGTAGAGCTGTATGAGTGAACGTCTCGATTCTGAATGGATTTATACAGAATATAGAGATAAGGTATTTTCCTACGTGCGCAGTAAGTTGAACAATTATCATGATGCTGAGGATTTATGTGAAGATATATTCATTAAGATCTATAAGAATATAGATCGCTTTGATGAAGAAAAATCTTCACTTTCAACTTGGATTTTTAATATTACAAGAAATAGTATTATTGATTTTTATCGTACGAATAAAACGAATTATGAAATCATAGATAATTATGATTATATTGAAGAAGAAGATGCTGAGCTGGATGCGCTATCGCTAGAGATTCTTGCGAAAGCTTTAGAACAATTACCAGAGATATTAAGGGATATTATTGTTTTACATTATTATGAAGAGAATAATTTAAAAGAAGTAAGTGAAAAATTAAATATCTCCTACGGTATTGTTAAATTACGCCATAAAGAGGCATTATTCAAATTGAAGAATCTATTAAAAGATCAATTGTAAATGGGGGAATGAATATGAATAATATGCCATTAGGAATTTTGTTGTGGGTAGTATTGATTATTGCTGTAGTGGGCGTATTTGGCTATGGTAAACTCATGCAAATGCGCATTAAGAAAGAGGGAATAGAAACAATTGGAGAAATATCTCGTATTGAAGAAGATTATGACTCCGATACGATGATTAGCCATTATAATTGGTATGCTGATTATATTGATGAAACTGGACAAAAAAGAACTGCTTTATTACATAAGTCTCCTGAATTAGCAGTAGGAGAAAAGGTAAGATTAAAATTTCATCCTAAGAATCATAATTATGCAGAATTTATTGAACATCTATATTAAAAGGCCAATGGTAGGCCTTTTTAATTAGATTAAGTTTTTGGCATTATCGAGAACGAATTGAATAAAACGTTGGCTTGCTATAGGTACTAAGTGCTTTTCTGGCATGACGATACCTAAAGAACGCTTGATGACAGGAGTAATAGGGCGTATTTCAACTTTATAATTTGTACGTCGAGTAACTAATTCAGGCAAGATACTTACACCCAAGCCCTTTTCAATCATCATCATAATAGAATAGTCATCATGGGCAATAAGAGAAATATTAGGAGACAAGTTTGCCTTTTTAAAGGCTTCCATTGGTTCATTTAGACTACCTTCTTCTAGAAGAAGGAATTGCTCTTGGGCAAGTTCTTCTAAGGTGATAGAAGCCTTTTTTGCCAGTGGAGAGGATGTAGGTACTACTGCGACTAATTCATCATCTTTAATGAAATGTGTATGCATACCGGATATAGCTTCTGGATTAACAAAGCCAAAATCTACATTTCTTGTGTTGACCCATTCTGCGATAATCTTCCAGTCACCTTGTAATAAAGTGAAGCGTACATTAGGGTATTGCTCTTTAAATTTTTTAATGAGATCGGGTAGCCAATGTACAGAGATGGAAGAAACAGTACCTATGCGTATTGTTCCATAATCTAACCCATGGATTTCTTTTACAATTTCTTGTAATGCTTCATATTGAGCAACAGTATTGAGAATAGAGGGGAATAAGCGTTGTCCTTCAGGCGTTAAGCTAACACCATGTCTAGAACGATGCAATAATTGCAAAGATAATTCTTTTTCTAATGAAGC
>JAFVFM010000122.1 GCA_017475415.1 Solobacterium sp. | reverse complement strand
GGCGAAGTGGACACGCCTGTAAGAATAAGGATTGCCTAGTAGTAGGTGGAAACTTAAATATCAAACTTCTTAAATGGAAGTAATATACTTCCTAGAAGCCCCCACTTCAATCACTTCGTGATAAGTGGTGGGTAGTTCACGGACTAAAGAGTATAGTAAAGACAATTATTATCAATGGGGCATAGAATGGAAAGAAATTCACGAAGTAATTGGAACCATTTCTGTTGTCGAAATGAATGAGGATATTGATATGGTGCATATAGGTTATTGTATTGGCAAGTCGTGGTGGCATCAAGGTATAGTGAGTGAAGCTCTTAGCGCTATTATAGCCTTCTTTTTTGAAGAAGTAGGCTGTAATCGTATTGAATCTAGACATGATATCAATAATCCATATTCAGGATCGGTAATGAAAAAATGTGGTATGAAATATGAAGGAACGAAAAGAAGTGCAGATAGGAATAATCAAGGACTATGTGACATAAGCGAATATGCAATATTGCATGATGAATACATAAAAACAAAGTTGAAAGAACGATAATATGATTAGGAATTTTAACGAGATAGAAAAAATTGTTAGTGGTGGTAAGGAAAAGCCAACAGCAGTATTAGTTGGTTGCCATGATGAATATGCATTACGTGCGTTGATTCAGGCAAAAAGAAAAGGCTATTGTGAGGCAATTCTGATAGGAGATATACAAAAGACTAAAGCTATATTAGAAAAAGAAAAGGAAAATTTAGATACATATTCCTTTATGGATATAGTGGAAGAAGAAATTATGGCTAGACGAGGTGTTTCTTTAGTAAAAGAGGGACAAGGTCATATTCTAATGAAAGGCTTACTACAGACATCAAGTTATGCTAAGGCAATTTTAAATAAAGAAAATGGAATTATGCTGAAAGATGGCTTTTTAAGTTTAGTTACTTTATTTCATTATCCAGAAGAAAATCGTCTTCTCTTTGTGAGTGATTGTGCAATTTCTATCACTCCTTCTATTGAACAAAAGGAAAAGATTGCCAGTAATGCAGCTAATCTTGTGCATTTATTTGGAATAGATGAAGTGAAAGTAGCAGCTTTAGCGCCAGTTGAAGTGGTAAATGAAAAAATACAAGCTACAATTGATGCGGATATACTTGCCCAAAAGGAATATGATGGGTTCATTATAGATGGGCCATTAGCCTTAGATAATGCGATTAATTTGGAAGCAGCTAAGCATAAAGGAATTACTTCTAAAGTAGCAGGTAGGGCAGATGTATTATTATGCCATGACTTAAATATGGCAAATATTTTACATAAGTCTTTGCATTATTTTGCGCATTATGAAATGGCATCCATATTATGTGGTACAAAATATCCTTGTATTCTTACATCGCGCAGTGATAGTGATGAAACAAAATATCATTCACTATTAGTTGCTTTATGGCAATATGGAAAGGATGAAAGTAAATGAATATCTACGACTGGGACGATACGATTTATCGAGGGGATTCTACATTTGATTTTATAAAATATTTATTGGTGAAAAGACCAAAAACAATATTGAATCTTCCTTTAATTGCTTATAGTGGGCTACTTTATGGTCTAAAGAAAATGCCTAAACAAGAAATGAAAGAGAATATATTTCATATGTTTCAACATGTGAAGGATATGGAAAAAATGGTAGATGAATTTACGCGTAGTCATTTAGACCATGTAAAGAAATGGTATATCCTCCAACAAAAAGGAGATGATTTGGTAATATCTGCTTCTCCTGAATTCTTAATTCAATCCTTTTGTGATAAGCTCGGTATTCAATATGTTATGGCTAGCCCGGTGGATATCCATACAGGTAAATATTATGGTCTGAATTGCCATGGTGAAGAAAAGGTAAGAAGGTTAAAAGAAAAATATCCTGATGCAAGAATTGATTCATTTTATTCGGATTCTTATTCGGATTCTCCTTTAGCAAAACTTGCTAAAGAAGCATATTTAGTAAAAGGTGATCAATTAGAAAAATGGATCGAGTAGGGGCTAACTTGTAGCCCCTCTCACACCACCGTACGTGCCGTTCGGCATACGGCGGTTCAAACCAATAAATAATAATCTACACAGCTGAGAAGTCCTCGTCTTGCGAGGATTTCTTTGCTGATAAGGTGCAGT
>JAFVFM010000121.1 GCA_017475415.1 Solobacterium sp. | reverse complement strand
TATCCCCTACGCGAACAGCTAAAGCCTGTTCATTCAAGCGGCTACCATGACAAGATGGGCAAATACTTTCCACCATATAAGAGTGATACCATTCTTTAGACATAGAAGATGTTGTTTCGACATAACGACGTTCAATTAAATGCTTAACACCTTCAATATAATCATTACGGCTATAACGATTACCACCGCTGGAGGTAATCGTATATTTAATTGGTTCATCACTACCATATAGAATGGCATCCATTTGTTTCTTCGTAAAAGAAGAAATAGGCTTATCTAAAGAAATCTTATAATGTTTAAGAAGCACCTGAAAAGTTTGCCATTCAATATTATCTGTATCCACTATATTTTTATAATAACGAATACCACCTTCGCGAATGGACTTACTTGCATCTGGGATTAAATTATCCAAATCTACTTCCTCTGTAATGCCTAAACCATGGCAGGTTTCACAAGCCCCAAGTGGTGCATTAAACGAAAATAATCTAGGTTCTAAGATAGGTAAAGAGAAACCACAAACCTTGCAGGCAAAGTGAGATGAAAAGGTTAATTCTTCTTCACCCATCAAAATAACCACTTTTCCATCCGCCAAGCCTAAAGCTGTTTCAATTGAGTCATGTATACGAGAGCGACTATCTTCATTTTTTACAATACGGTCGACAATGACATCAATATCATGGCGTTGATTCTTTTCTAGGCTGATTTCATCTTCCAACATGCGTATTTCTTTATCTACACGCACACGGATAAAACCATCTTTCAATAACTTCGCAAAGGTATCTTTAAATGTACCTTTTTTATTGGTCACAATAGGCGCTAAGATACTTAAACGTGTTTTATCTTCCGCCTTCATCACTTGGTTTACCATTTCCGTTATGCTTTGGCCCGTAATTGGAATATTGTGATTTGGGCAATATGGTGTACCTACACGCGCATATAATAAACGCAAATAATCATAAATCTCTGTTACCGTACCAACAGTAGAACGAGGATTATTACTGGTTGTTTTTTGGTCAATGGAAATCGCTGGAGATAAGCCTTCAATTAATTCTACATTAGGCTTTTCCACGCCACCCAAAAACATCCTTGCATAAGCAGATAAAGATTCTACATATCTTCTTTGTCCTTCTGCATATATCGTATCAAAAGCTAAAGAGGTCTTGCCACTACCGGAAAGGCCTGTCATTACTACTAGTTTATTTTTAGGAATATCTAAAGATATATTCTTTAAATTATTCTCTTTCGCTCCACGTATAATTAAACGATCATGATTCATTTGCCTCTCCCTTCTTTATCATTTCTTCTATATCGCTCAGCAATAACCAAGCTTCTTTAGGTGTCATTTCATCTAATTCAATTTGTTTGAACGTATCTTTTATGCTTTCTAAAAGTGGATCTTCTTTCACCATTTCAACTAATTGAAAGCTTTGTTGAACAACACGCTTTTTGCTTTCTAATTCTTTTTGTAGACTTTTAGCCCGCTCTAAAACAGTTTCTGGTAAACCGGCTAATTTCGCCACATTAATACCATAAGAATGCCCTGCTGCCCCATCTTTTATTTTGTATAAGAAGGTTACACCTTCTTCACTCTCTTTTACTACTACATGCACATTGCGCATTTGTTCAATACTATCAGCTAAGGTAGTTAATTCATGATAATGCGTACTGAATAATGTTTTCGCTTTAACACTAATCGCAATATATTCCAGCATTGCCTGAGCAATAGCCATACCATCATAGGTACTTGTACCTCTACCTATTTCATCAAATAGAATCAATGATTTTTCACTAGCTTGTTGCAATGCACGATTTGCCTCACTCATTTCTACCATAAAAGTAGATTG
>JAFVFM010000120.1 GCA_017475415.1 Solobacterium sp. | reverse complement strand
CCCATATCTGATGCATATGTACTATAGCATCATTTTCTAATCGTCGCAATAAACTTATAGTTTAAAAAAATATGGTAATATAGTTTTAGAAAGAAAAATAAAGAGGCGTATTACATGTCGATAAATATAGAAAAAAAGCCATTAATTTGTATATTAGGAGAAAAACAATACTCACCTTCTTGGAAATTAGAAGAACAAATCGTAGGGGATGATTATTTACAGTCCATTATAGAGGCAGGTGGTATACCCATTATGCTTCCTTATACAACAAAGAATAAGGTAATTAATGAATATGTAAATTTATGTGATGGATTTTTGATTCCAGGAGGGATAGATGTAGATCCGTATTGTTATAAAGAAGACAAAGAAGAATGTTGTGAAAAAACAGATATAGATTATGATATTTTTCAATTAAAGGTAATTGAAAAAGTATTAAGGAAAAGAAAACCTTTATATGGAATATGTCGTGGTTTACAAATTATTAATGTAGCCTTTGGTGGTAAGTTGTATCAAGATTTAAGTATGGCTAATAAGGATAAAGAATTACACAAACAAACGTTGGATCGAACACTTTCGAATCATTTTGTAGAAACAATAGAAAAGAGCAGTGCGAGACATCTATTTGGAAAAAATATTGGCGTGAATTCAATGCACCATCAAGCGATAAAGGAATTAGGTAAGGGGCTTATTGCGAGTGCCTATAGTGAAGATGGCTTAATTGAGGCAATTGAAATGGATGAATATCCACTACTTGCTGTACAATGGCATCCAGAGAATTTTATTCGTGCAAGAAAGAATGATATGAAAAAGTTTTTTGAAAGTTTAATTAAAATGGCGGAAATAAATAAGGAGGAAAGAAGATGAAATTAGTCATTGGAAATGATCATGCTGCAGTAGAAATGAAGAATGAATTGAAGGCATATTTAGAAGAAAAAGGACATGAAGTAATTAATGTTGGAACGGATACAAAGGAATCTTTTGATTATGCAATTAGTGCTTTGAAGGCAGCGAAGATGGTAGCGAATAATGAAGTTGAGGGTGGTATTTTAATCTGTGGTACAGGTGTAGGTATATCTTTAGCTGCTAATAAAGTAAAAGGTATACGTTGTGCAGCCTGTAGTGAGCCTGTAACAGCACGTCTAACGAAACAACATAATAATGCCAATATGATTGCCTTTGGTGAACGTATTGTTGGTATGGAAGAAGCTAAGGCAATTGTTGATGCATGGATGAATGCGGAATTTGAAGGCGGTAGACACGAGCGTAGAGTGAATCAAATCATGGAAATTGAGAAAACACAGGATTTAAAATAAATGTCGCTACTAGGCGATATTTTTTTTCTATGTCATAATGAATTACAGAAAAAGTGGGAAATCCAACATTTATTTGGAGGAAGGCGTGGCTGAACAGAAAGACTTTATTTTGAATTTATCCGTTTTATATCGGAATACACAAAAATATTTTGATCGTGTTCTTGTGCCATACGATATTGGCTCAGGTCAATTGATTTTTTTGTTGTGCATAAATGAAAATGAAGGCATGACTATGCAAGAAGTGACCAATATGAGTGAAGTGGATAAGGGTACTACCACAAAAAGTATTCAACGTTTAATTGATCAAGGTTATGTGCAAATCCGTATAGATGAGAAAGACCATCGTGTAAAACGATTATATACAACGCAAAAAGCTGCTGATATTATGAATACGATTTACGAATATCGTAATATGCTTAGAAGTACATTAGCTCAAGATATGGACTTTGAAACTTTTGAAAAGATGCTAGCGCAAGCCAGTGATAACGCGCGAGATGAAAGCTTATATGAAGGGGATGTATTAACCTTGAAGATAGGTGAGCTACAAAAGATGTCTTTGGGAGAATATCCTGGTAAGATGTCTTGTTCGATTATGATGTCAGGTTGCAATTTTAAATGTCCATATTGTAATAAACGCAGTTTAGTTTTCTTGCCAGAGAATTATAGTTATCAAAATACAGAAGAAGTGATGAACTTTTTGAAAAGAAGGAATCATATATTAGATGGTGTATGCATTAGTGGTGGGGAGCCTCTAATGCAAGAAGATTTGCCTAAATTCATTAGACGATTACGTCGTTTGGGTTATCGTGTTAAATTGGATACAAATGGCTTCTATCCTTTACGTTTGCAAGAATTAATGGAAAAGAAACAAGTAGACTATATTGCCTTAGATGTCAAAAATACAAAAGATAAATATGCATTAACTACGGGTATGCATCAAGATACCTTCTCTATACAAAGAATAGAAGATACTTTAGCTTTATTAAAAGCTTCTAAGATTGAATATGAATGTCGTACTACAGTAGTAAAAGAATTTCATACGAAAGAAGACTTAGTGGAAATCGCAAAATGGATAGGCGATGTAAAGCATTATTATTTACAATTCTTTGAAGATAATGAAGAAGTCATTCAAAGAGGTTTGACTGCTTATACAAAAGAAGAAATGTTTGATTTATTAGAAGCTGTTCGAGAAGTAATACCACATGCGGAAATACGCGGAATGAAGGGGTAGGCTGATGTATAAAGTAAGAAAAAGAGATGGAAAAGAAGATGCCTTCAATATCAAAAAGATTACAGAAGCAATACGTAAAGCCTTTGAGGCTTGTGATAGGCAATATGATGAAGGAATCATAGATCTGTTAGCCTTGCGCGTTACTAGTGATTTCGAAGCGAAGGTAAAGGATAGTTTAATTGATGTTGAGGCAATTCAAGATAGCGCAGAAAAGGTCTTAATGGAAGCAGGCTATCCAGATGTATCCAAGGCCTATATCCTCTACCGCAAACAAAGAGAGAATATTCGTAATATTACCAATACAACATCCGATTATAAGTTATTAGTTGATTCTTATTTGCATGCAATGGATTTAAATATGAAAGAGAATAAGGCTCAAAACTATTCGGTTGGTGGTTTAATTCTTTCTAATTCTGGTGCGATAACTGCGAATTATTGGTTAAGTGAAATCTATGATGATGATATTGCAAGT
>JAFVFM010000119.1 GCA_017475415.1 Solobacterium sp. | reverse complement strand
CTCAAAATTAAAATGACGATAATTTTCCACAAAGCCATCCGCCTAAATCCATAAGAATTCCTATAATTTGTAGCAATTATGCACAAAACTGCCGAACGATATTTTCAAGTTGAGTGCGGGTGGCTATTTCCGCCGCTTCTATGATTTTTTTTAATTTAAGAACTTCTTTCTGGGTTACAGAAACATTGTTTGAAACGGAATTTATTTGATTTATGAGATCAGCATACTCTTCTTCAAATTCATAAAGAGTGCTTACATCTATTTCTGATATAACTCCATTTGCTTCTTCGCTTTTCTGTTCAAGCATATCTACAATTTCATCAATTTTAATTTTTCTTCTTTTCATAAATGCAATGTTAGCTTTGTGAATGGTTTTTGCAAAAAGGTAGAATTGAAGTGTACCATAAAGAAGAACAAACAAACCTATGGAAATAAATGGATATAGTTTAATCATATTTAATGTATCCCCCGTCCTCTTAAAGCTCTTGAATAGCCTATCCCCATTGCTGAACTCAAAACCACAAAAATTCCAGATGCTGCGTACATACCATTGATATGCGCTCGTTCTGAATATAGATATAACTCAGAATTTTCCGGAACTAATTCATACGCACAATATAATGTAACTCCCAATATGATCCATAATATTTCAAAAATAATGCTACAATCTAACATCTGGTTAGGTGCTTCTTCAAATTTGATGTCATCATTGTAAACAGATTCTGTTAAAGCAGCAAGTTCTAATGCAACCACAATGTTGATTATATCTGTACAATTAAATAAGGCTGACAACAAATCTATATCACTACTCGTTGTTGATAATACCATAACTATTATAATCATCAATCCAGCAATTGCAGATATCATCCATTGAAAAAACATTTTCATACTTGCATTGATGGTATATACCCCAATTGAGACTTTTCTGTCTTTTCGAAATGTAACAATAGTACTTACTATTTTTGATATTATCGTTTTTATTATGTTTATTGCCTTAAGTATCATTTCTATCTCAATTTTTTCTTAATGTCAAGCTTCGCTTTAATTCAACACTCGATTATATGTATTAGACAATGCGACAAAATGAAGAACCCCGGGGCAGAGCCCTCAAGTATTTTCCGCGCTTACGGCACTTCGTGCCTCACCGCTACAAATACTTGACTTTCATCCCGCTTCGCTTCGCTCAGCACGCTGAAAGCGGGGTATCTTCTCTTTAAGTTTGAATGCGCTTCGCGCTCTACAAAATATCGCCAAAATCCAGTTGCCCATCAATACTATCCGATCTGTACATCTTTTTGTATTCGTCACCCTGATTTTTAACGTAATTAGATATCACCTTTTCGTTTCCATGAGCACTTACTGTTGAAATATAAAATCCACTAGACCAAAAGCTTCCACCCCATAACTGTTTTTTTACCTTTGGGCACTTCTTAAAAATCTTCTTGGCTGTTATGCTCTTTATTATGCGAACAATATCTGTTGGGCTCATACTTGGTATTGACTGAACAAGAAAATGGATATGATCCTTATCGCTTCCTATTTCCAAGAAGACAATCTCATACCTCTCTTGAATTCCCTTACAGACCTTTACTATCACGCTATCTACTTCTTCATCTATTACCACTCGTCTATACTTTGTGGGAAACACTATATGATACATCAAATTCGAAACACTGTGTGATCT
>JAFVFM010000118.1 GCA_017475415.1 Solobacterium sp. | reverse complement strand
CAAAGGAGGCATTGCATTATCTTCGTGAGCACGCTCAAGAATTCAATATTAATCCAAATCAAATTACAGTTGTAGGTTTTTCTGCTGGTGGTAATCTAGCTTTACGTTTAGCTACAACAATTGATGAAAAACCCAATGCCTTAGTATTAGGTTATGCAGCTAGTGAAAAACTCAAGGAATTTAAACAAGAAACTATATTTGATGCGATTGATGAAAAGATGCCACCAACCTTCCTTTTTCATACGGCCTTTGATGCGACACTACCTTCTTCGCAATCCTTAAAGTTAGCTTTAAGATTACAAGAAAAAGGTATACCTTTTGAAACACATATTTTTTTAACAGGTGATCATGGTTTATCTCTTGCGATACATAACACTGGTTACAATAATAAAGATGTCGCAAAATGGCATGAATTATCCTTACGTTTCTTGGATACAATCTTTCATAAAACAAATTATATTTGGGGTGATTTGATAGATGAAAAACCATCTATAAAAATGCGCAATGATATATTATTATCAAAGCAGAGTACGAAAAGGGTGATAGAAAAGAATCTCCCAGAACATATGGATAAAATGGTAGAGACTCCTTTCTTTGCATCTCTATCCTTTGAACGTTATGCTAAGGTGATGCAAATGGATGCCGAAGTAGTAAGCAAAATTAAAGAGGAATTAAGGGCGTTAGAATAGCGCCCTTTTAGAGGTTAGATATGAGAAAAAGAATAAATATCAATCAAGATTGGTGCTTTCATCTAGAAGATAAACAAGAAAAAGAAATAATCTGTTTACCACATACATGGAATGCGATAGATGGCCAAGATGGGGATGGTCAGTACAAACGCGGCAAAGGAATATATGAAAAAGAAATCGATATTTCATTAGAAGAAAATCAATGTGTTTTTATTGAAATTGAAGGTGCAGCTATGGTCACTGATGTTTACTTAAACAATCAACATGTTGGTTATCACGAAGGTGGATATTCTACTTTTCGCTTTGATTTAACCCCTTTTGTGAAAGAAGGGAAAAATAAGTTAATCGTAGAAGTAGATAATTGTAAAAAACATGTATATCCACAAATGGCAGATTTTACTTTCTATGGTGGATTATATCGTGATGTGCATTTGATTTATGTAAACAAGAATCATTTTGATTTATTGCATTTTGGTAGTCCTGGGGTAAAGGTGACACCGATTGTTGAAGGAGATAAAGCAAGCGTTACTGTAGAAACATGGCAGACTAATGGCGAAGTGGAAATTGAAATAGATGGCCAAAAGAAAAGAAGAAAAAGTGAAGAAGGGAAAGCTGAATTCACATTTGAAATAGAACACGTACACTTATGGCATGGAAAAGAAGATCCTTATTTATATTCTCTTAAAGCGAGACTATTTGAAGAAGAAAAATGTGTAGATGAAATAGAAATAGATTTTGGTTGTCGTACATTTTCTATTGATGCAGAAAGGGGCTTTCTTTTAAATGGAAAAGAATATCCATTACGCGGAGTATCCAGGCATCAAGATCGCAAAGGTATAGGTAATGCCTTAACGAATAAAGAACATGAAGAAGACTTTCAATTGATTTATGAAATGGGTTCGAATAGTATACGCTTGGCCCATTACCAGCATGCACAATACTTTTATGACTTGTGTGATCGATATGGCATAGTCGTTTGGGCAGAGATACCTTACATTTCTCAACATATAGAAGAAGGCAATGAAAATACCTTATCGCAAATGAAGGAATTGGTTATACAAAATGCACATCATCCAAGTGTTGTGGTATGGGGCTTATCAAACGAAATTACTATGCAACAAGATACGCCGGCTTTATTAGAGAACCATAAACGTTTAAATGAATTAGTGTATTCTTTAGATCCAACTAGAAAAACAGTTGTCGCTAATATTGGTACTGTTCCTTTTCATCATCCGATTTTATCGATTCCAGATGTGGTTACTTATAATGTATATTTTGGCTGGTATAGTGGAGTGTTAGAGGATAATGATGTTTTCTTTGATAAGTTCCATAAAGAAAATCCTACTATTCCTGTTGGCTTTTCGGAATATGGTTGTGATACGAATATAGCCTATCATTCCTCTTCACCAACGCGAGGGGATTATACAGAAGAATATCAATGTCTTTATCATGAACATATCTTAAAGTTAATCGCAAGTAGACCATGGCTATGGTGCAGCTATGCTTGGAATATGTTTGATTTTGCGGCTGATGCAAGAAATGAAGGTGGGGCAAAAGGCATTAACCAAAAAGGGATTGTAAGCTTTGATCGCAAAATAAAGAAGGATGTGTATTATCTTTATCAAGCATATTGGACGAACAATCCATTTGTACATCTTTGTGGAAAGAGATATGTTGATCGAAATGAAACTACCACAAAGATCAAAGTCTATAGTAATTTGAATGAAGTGGAATTATTTGTGGATGGTGAATATAAAGAAAAGAAAGCGATAGATAAAGTAGTTGAATTTGAAATAGAAATAAAACAAGATCATCATGTTGAAATAAGAAGTGGTGAATATAAAGATGAGATGCATATTCGCTATGTGGAAAAGCCAAATGAAGCCTATATATTGAAAGGCGCAGGCATTATGAATTGGTTTGATGCAGAAGGCTTTAAAGAAGACTATTATTCCTTAAAAGATAAGGCAGCTTGTTTATTGGAAAAGGAAGAGATGAAAACCTTATTGGATAGAATGTTAAATAATATTGTTGAAGGTGATGGGATAGATTTAATTCGTGCAAGAGAAGATCGTAATTATATTTCTACATTAACAGACATTACAATTGAAGATTTCCTTTGCGAGTCAGGTAACCCTATCAGCAATAATATCAAAAGGCATATCAATAATATGCTTCAGCAAATCAAAAAGTAAACAGAAAAGAAATAGGTGGACAAGAGTTCTTGCTCACCTATTTTGAAGAGAAAGTACCCCAATCTTTATAACTTACATATTCAATATCGTTGATACGCATTGTTTGATCACCTAGATAGAAAATAGCAGCTTTTGTATGCTTATCTGCTTTTAATTCCAAATATTTTTTTAAATTCCGTGATGCTTTGGTGTCTGCTTGTGATGTACTTTTTATTTCAATTGCGAAAGTATGATTCCAATCAGCGATGGTATCTACTTCGAATCCTGTGCGATCTCTGAAGTATGTTAAGTTTCCTTTTTTGCCAATATTAGAACGATTTTTAAGCATTTCAGATACCGCAAAGGTCTCTACAATAGACCCTTTCATTTCGTGCAATAATAATTCTTCTTTACTATTAATTCTCAAAAGATGGCAAAGCAATCCTGTATCAACAAAATATATTTTAGGTGACTTAACAAGTGTTTTTCCTAGACTGTTGCTAGCAGGTTCTAAAAGATGAATAATGTATGACTGCTGTAAAATGGATAACCAGCTTTTAATTGTCGGAGCAGAAACGCCTATACCTCTTGCGATGCTATCCATAGAAAGCATTGAACCACTATGTATAGCGCAAAGTTGAATAAATTTTTTGAATGCTGATGAATTAGAAGGACTGATTAGTCCCTCTACGTCTCCTGTTATATAAGTATCAAGATATGCCTCAAACCAATCATCGGGAATGAAATGTCTTTCTTCATCATATAAAGGAGGATATTGCCCTTTAAAGATTAAATCATATGGATCATTTATAGGGAGACCACTATTTACTAGTTCATCAATAGAGAAGGGTAATAATTCAAGAAAGAAAGCTCTTCCAGATAGTGAATCAGTTATATTTTTTTTCAATTTGAATTGACTAGAACCGGTCAATATATATTTTCCCGGTTTACTTTTTTCTGTGTCGACTTTCATCTTTAGGGCATTAAAAATCTCCGGTACTTTTTGTGCTTCATCAATGATTACTCCTTCTGGAAATGCATCCACAAAATCCTTAGGGTTTGATTTTGCGAGTTCGCGCATAGTATCGTCATCGAAGCTAATATATCTTTTATTGGAAAAGACAGATTGTGCAAGGGTCGTTTTTCCGCTTTGTCTTGGCCCTGTTATTCCAACTACAGGAAATTGATTAGCTACTCTTAATAAGGCTTCTTGTGATTTCCTCTGTATCGTTAACTTTTCAATAATTTATGCCT
>JAFVFM010000117.1 GCA_017475415.1 Solobacterium sp. | reverse complement strand
GTATACGAAGAAATCAAAAGTTTAAATATTAAATTAACAAGAAAAAGGAATTTATAAAAGTAAGTGCTAAACAAAAGATAGAGATTGATCATACATTAAAAGAAAAGAAGGATGAATATTTACTTCTAGATACCTATACAGAAGATGTATTAGCTTTGCGTGATGGACAGACTAAGTTAAAAGAAGAAAGAAAGAATAATATCCTCCAGCAACAACAGATAGAAAAGAAGTGCCAACTAAAAGAAGAAATAAAAAGCTTATTAGATAGATTGGCGAAAGAAAATGATAAGTTAAGAGGAGTAGAGGAAGCTTATTATACTCATGGAGCCTATGTTATCGCTTCTCGTTTAAAGAAAGGTGATACATGCCCAGTGTGTGGGAACACCTTTAATGGCCTTGGTGCATCATTAAAAGAGATTAAAGTGACTAAAGAAGATGTTGAACAACAAAGGCAGATACAAAAGAATGCAGAAAAGAAAAAAGATGCTTGTGTACATAATCTAGATAACCTACAAGAACAGATTGATGCCTTAGGCATAAAAGAAGATGCATTATTCCAAGAAGAAATAGCTAATAGAACAAATAAGATAAAAGAGTTAGAAGAAAAAGAAAAGGCTTTAGAAAAGAAATATATTAGCCTAAAGAAAGAAAAAGAAACGTTGACAAGGACTTTTGATCAATTGGTGGAACAAGCTTCATTAGCGGAAAAAAGAATAGAAGAATTAAAAGAAGATAGTATTAGGCTAGAAGAAGAGATAAAGAATATCTATAAAGATAATGCAAGTAATGAAAAGGAATACGAAGAGAAAAGGATAGATACACTTGTCTTTAGGCAATTCAAGCAACAAATTGAACAATATGATGCTTTATATATAAAAAATAAGGCTACCATAGAACATTTAGAAGAAAAGGTAAAAGGAAAAGAAATTGTTGATATTGCTAAAGAAGAGGAAGAGTTAAAAGAAAAAAGGGAGAAGCTTAAAGAATTAACTACACAATATAATGGTTATTTAACCGATATACAGATGGATCAACAAAACCATGATGAATTAGCGCAATATAGTAAGCATTATGATGAAGCAGAAGTAAGAATGAATCGCTATAAGAATTTGTATAATGTGGCTGCTGGTAAAACAACCAAAACACATCATGATTCATTAGAGAATTATGTACAATCCTTAAAGATAGACTATTTATTAGACATCGCCAATCGTAAATTAAAGAAGATGAGTAATGAACAATTTACCTTTATTAAACAAGAAGATAATGGCATTGGCCTAGATGTATTTGATTATTATTCGAATTCACCAAGAAAGATAGGGGATATCTCTGGTGGTGAGAAATTTAAAGCTGCTTTAAGTTTAGCTTTATCCTTAACAGAAATGATTAGCTCTAGTGCAAGTGGTGTTAAGATGGATTCCTTATTCATAGATGAAGGCTTTGGTAGGCTAGATCCTGATTCTTTACATAGTGCGATACAAATCCTAACGGAACTAGCAGACAGTGATAAGATGATTGGTATTATTTCACATGTAGAAGAATTAAAGAACAGTATAGATCATAAAATCAATATACATAAATCGACTACTGGTAGCACGATAGAAATATAGGAAACAAATTAGCTTTATGAAGAAAGAAACAGATGACATTGTTTTCATACAAAATCATCTGTTTTTAAATTTTTATAAGGGAATTTGCCTCCTTGCTGGAAATAAGAATAGTAAGGAGGAAATAGTGTGGTTATCAAGAATAGAAAGTTATTGAAGAAACAAATCCAAAAAGAATTCCTAGAGGCCAAGATTAGCGATAATTTCATCTTTACTAAGGTATTCCAAAAGGAAGAATTGCTTAGGGAATTAATCAGAAGAATCTTGCCCGAAGTACGTTTAGGTAAGATTAAGATTCTTGCACGAGAATATGATGTAAAGGAAATAGAAAAAGGAAAGGGGATAGTATTAGATATTTATGTAGAAGATGAAGATAAAATGATTGATATAGAAATGCAAGTAGTAAATAAGCCAAAAGAATTACCACATAGAGTTCGTTATTACCATGAACTAATGGATGTCCATCATTTGGATGAAGGTGAAAACTATGGAGTAATGAAGGATAGTTATGTAGTCTTCATCTGT
>JAFVFM010000116.1 GCA_017475415.1 Solobacterium sp. | reverse complement strand
TTAGGAGGAAAAAAGATGAGTACATTTCTGAAAAAGAACTGGTTCGTCGTATTGATTGTATTAATCTTTGCGGGGTTCAGCATATTCTATATATATGATACGAACAAAGGAAAACTAAAAGGAAAAAAAGCGAATGGCGAAGATGTAGTCTACTCCATAAGTGATCAAGATATTACAGCTAGCCAATTCTATGATGATTTATATAAATCAAGTGGTGCAAATTCAGCTATTACCTTATTCGAAGCTGCTGTAGCCAATAACGCTATTGAAACAACCAATGAAATTAAAGATAATGCTGAAGCACAAGCAGCATCCATTATTTCAAGTTATCAATCGCAATATGGAAGTGCCTATGAAGATTTCTTAAAAAGTGCCTTAGCAGAAACAGGATATACAGATTTAGTAGATTATTTAATTGTTTCACAAAAATTAACTAAGTTAACAGCAGAATAAGCAAAAGAAAACTTCGATGATTTAAAGATCCGTGATATTAGTTATATCTTAATTAAATATGAAGATACAACTGCTGAACACACAGAACCAACTGAAGATGAAAAAAAGAGAATGAAGGCTGTAGATGATGCCTTGGCTAGCGGTAAATCATTCGAAGAAGTAGCGAAGGAATATTCAGAAGATGAAGCATCAAAAGATAGTGGTGGCGTACTTGGTGTAATCGATAAGAACTCTTCTTTAGATAGTGCCTTCTTAGAGGCTGCCTTAGCCTTAGAGGAAGGTGAATCTACCAAAGAATGGATCAAATCTACAGATAAAACATTTGGTTACTTCTTAATCCAAAATAACGCTAGTACACAAGCTACATTAGAAGCAAAATATGTTGATACTGATCCATATGAATCTTTAATTCAACAACATGATGGTACAATTGCCGGCAACGCAATTTGGGAAAATGCCAATAAATTAGGTGTAGACTTTAATGGAAATGAAGATTTAGAAACAATCATTAAAAATTTTTATGCCGTAGAGGAAGGAAGTGATGAATAATGAAGAAGACAACAAAAATCATTCTTAGCCTCGTCCTTCTTGCAGGCTTAAGTGGCTGTGAAGATGCTACAGCGAAATTAAAAGACGCAAATACAACACTCATTAAGGTTGGTAAAACAGCCATCACTAAAGGCGATTTATATAACCATATGGTTGGCTCTACTGGTTCATCTACTGTTATTTCTAAAGCAAGTACATTAATTGCCCAAGAAGAAATCCCTGTAACAGATGAGATGAAGGCAGATGCACAAGAATCTTTAGATTCTTATAAAGCTTATTATGGTGATCCATTTGTAAAACATTTAGAACAAATTGGCATGAGTGAAGAAGAATACTTAAATGAAAATTTAATTGCTTCTTTGCAAGCGGCTGAATTACCAAAGAAATATATTGAAGAAAACTTCAATAATCTAGCTAGTACTTATAGCCCAATTAAAGCAATCCTATTAGACTTCTCTTCACAAGACGATGCAAATAAGGCCTTAGCTGAATTAAAAGAAGGCAAAAAAGATTTAGCAACTATCGTTGCAGATAATAATAGTACAAGTTCAACAGAACCAACAATCTATACCATCAACTCCACTTCTATCGATTCTGTAGTACGTACAGTATTAACAAGTACTACACCAGCAGATGGTTGGATTAAAGCAGCTGCAAGTGATGGCGCAAGTTATGTTGTATTAAAGGTAGAAGAAAATGATCCAGAAAAATTCAAGGATGAAGCAATTGATGCCTTAAGTTCTATTTCTGTCATCCAAAATGAATCAACTAATTATTGGTTTACAAAATATAACTTCCATATCTATGACAAGACAATTTACGATAGTGTTAAAACGAACTATCCTACTTATCTTGTACAAGATATTACACCTACTCCAACTCCAACACCAGAAACTACTGAAGAATAGCCATTGGCTATTCTTTTCTTTTGTCTCTATTGTTATAATAATAAAAAAATAAGGGAGGACTTATGTGTTTATTTTGTGACATTATTGAAAAGAAAATACCCTCAAAGTTTGTATATGAGGATGAAAAAGTATGTGCGATATTAGATATCTCGCAGGTAACATATGGACATACATTAGTCATGCCTAAGAAGCATTGTACAAATATCTTAGAAGCTGATGAAGAGACTGTCGTTAATCTTGCGAAAGTAGTCCATCAATTATCTAAGCATATTGTGAATAAAACAAATGCTAAGGGTTGTAATATTCTAAGCAATTGTGGAGAAGTGGCTGGACAAACAATCGATCACTTCCACATCCATATCATTCCTCGCTTCGGAGAAGATGATGCGGCTAGTTTCCGCTTCTATCCTTCTGAAGAATTAGATTTAGATGAAGTATTAGAAACCATTAAGATTTAAAAAAAAGGCTATAGCTCTACCTTACTACTTGTAAGGAAGCGTTATAGCCTCTTTCATTATTTTAATAATCTTTTCAACATCACTTCTCTAGCTTTATTTTCTAAATCATCATTTATACTTTCTAGAGAATCTACTTTATGCCTTTTGTTTAGAGCTCTTAAAATAATCTTATCCGCAACCATAGGATTCTTTGGTAATAAAGGACCATGCATATAAGTAGCTAAGACGGTATCATTCATAAAGCCTTCATATTCCCCTTTATATATATTTCCATGCCCCTTTAATACTCTCGCAAATGGCTGATTAACATCTTTTGTTTGACCACCATGATTCTCAAAACCCACCACTTGGAAGGTATCCCCATCCATGGTTGTTTCTACTGCGATATCACCAATACAACGATGATCTCTATCAGAACTTTCTGTATAATAATCAAAGAAGCCTAAGCCATCGACAATATTACCATCTTGGTCTTTATAATATTGACCAAATAATTGATAGCCACCACAAATCAAAAGGAAGGCTGTGTTATGATTCATGGCCTCAAGAATACTTTCTTTGCGTTGTATTAAATCGGAAAAAATCATATTTTGTTCCTTATCTGCGCCACCACCTAAAAAGAACAAATCATAATCATCTATATTCTTATCTTCACCAATAGCGCAGGTATCCACAATACAATCAATACCTCTTTTTTGACAACGTGTTTTTAGTACTTCGATATTCCCTTTATCGCCATAGAGATCCATTAAGGTATGATACATCCATATAATTTTTATCTTCATGCCTTGGCCTCCTTTTCTAATATCGCTCTAGCTTTATGTAATGCAGTATAAGTAGACATTACATAACTCTTAGTATTTGCTTCATTTAAATAATGGATAGCTGAAGACATATCTTCAAATACCTTTATTTTATCCTCTAAACCCTCATATTTTAAACGAAGTGCCATATCATAAGCCCTTGTACCACCACAGATGATTTCTTTGATATTTGGCTTATTTAAGCGTTCAAAATGGGCATCCCATATCCAACTGACATCACACCCATCTTGTACACCATCATTTAAAAAGATACAAACATTCATTTCTTCATCATCCGCTAAGATATATTTCATCACTTCATTTGCACCAGTAGGATTCTTAATCAAATTAATCACACAAGGTTCATTTAAGGTAAATAATTCATTTCTACCTTCTTGAATAAGAAATTCTTTAAATACTTTATCTGCCTTCCGTAAATCTAAATTTAATAATTTCATTGTCAATAAAACAGCTGCACAATTATAAATATTATAAATAGCACATAAACGAGGATGGAATATTTGTTGATGGATTGTAAATGTACCTTCTTTATAATCAATAGAATCCACTAACATTTCTCGTATATGTTTGCCAAAATCATCATTTGGACAATGAAAACTACCAATATGTGAATATTGATAATAATCATAAATTAATGGTGCATTACAACGCGGGCAGAACTTCCCTTCTGAGGCTTCATCCGTTGTCTTTTGAGAAACTTCATTTTCTTTCACACCATAGAAATGTGCTTTAGCATTTTTAGCATGATCCGCGATTCGTACAACATTAGGATCATCACCATTTAGAATTAAATGACCACTAAAGTCTTCAGTCACCTCTTCTATTTTACGAATAATCGTTTCCATTTCTCCTGCGCGATCTAATTGATCACGAAAGAAATTAGTAATCACAAGATGTGTAGGTTTTAAATGCTTGAATTGACGATAGAGAGTTAATTCATCAATTTCAATTACTGCAGCATTGTAATGAATTTCATAATTACTATTAGAATTAGCCGCTAATAAAGTAGCGATCCCATATTTTAAATTATCCCCACGACGATTATTCATTACACTTAAACCAGCACTACGCAAGCTTTCTGCAATTAGATTTGCCGTACTTGTTTTTCCATTCGTTCCTGTTACACAAATCACAATTGGCGGCATAGTAAAACGATCAATGAAATTTTCATCCATAGCTAATGCTAATTGGCCAGGAAAAGAACCACCACGTTTTAATTTAGTTAAAACAGAATGCGTAAGTTGTACAAGTTTTAATTTAATATCCATATTTATTTTTTCCTCTGTTTGTAAAATTGACGATTCTCTAAGGCGAATAATTTAGAAGTCCAACTTCCTTCTTTTACACCATCTAAAGCTGTTTTTAATGTATTTAAGCGTGCATCTAAGTTATCAATTAAACATAAAACTTCAGCTTCTTGTAATAAAGGTAATACAGGAGAACCAAATTCTAAATGTCCATGATGCGATAAAATCATATGATGCAATAATATCGCTTCCTCTTCTTGGGCTAAGCCTAATTCATCTGCAACTTCTGTTAGCCACCCATTGGCTATCGAAATATGTCCCTCTAATTTACCTTCTAATGTATATTCCGTAGTAATCGGTCCACTCATTTCCGATGTTTTACCAATATCATGTACTAAGGCACCAGAAACAAGTAAATCACGGTCTAATTGAGGGTAATGTTCAGCTATCTTATCGCACATCCTAGCCATACTTAAAGAATGCTCAGAAAGTCCTCCTAAAAAGCTATGATGAATTTTAGAAGCAGCTGGATAAGTGAAAAATTTGTTGCCAACTTTATTCAATAAACCTTCTACTAGTTTTCTATAGTTTGTATTTTGAATGGATTGAATATAAGCTTTTAATTCCTTTTCTCTTTCTTCTAAACTAATCTCTGAAGCAGCTGTATAGTCATTTATATTAATG
>JAFVFM010000115.1 GCA_017475415.1 Solobacterium sp. | reverse complement strand
TTTTAGCATCGGGAATTCATGCCCTGCATTTACAGCGACCAAATGCCCACTTTCAATGTTCAGAATACCGAACCACGCCGTTACAAACATCTCTTCTTTATTGTTTGCACAAATTTGATTATTTGTATCTTGGAGTACCTCAGCAGGTCTTTTACCTGATAGGGCATTATTCTTAATTAATGTCATCGCTATCATCATAAATAAAGCTGCAGGAACTCCCTTTCCACTCACATCTGCCATAACAATTCCTAAATGCTTATTATCGATGAAGAAAAAATCATAAAAGTCTCCGCCAACTTCCTTAGCTGGATTCATCGACGCAAATACATCGAATTCATCTCTTTCAGGGAAGGCTGGGAAAACATTTGGTAACATATCTGCTTGAATTCTTGTGGCTAAAGCAAGGTCTCTTTCTGTCATCGCAATAGAATTGGAACGATCCGCAAATAATACACCATAAATCAGCACAATAGCGACCATACAACAACTATAATTAACAGAAATTCCAAATACATTCGCTGTTACGATATAACTTAAAATAGGAATGGAAACGAATGATGAAGCGATTAATTTTTGCCTTCTTGTAGCCTTAGATACAATAAGTGCAACGACCACACTAATAATACATAGAATAAGATAGATTTGGCTTACCAGATAATATGGGCCTCTTGCATAGACGCCACTTGCATCAACTGTAAAATATAATGGAAATACAATTGTCGCAAAACAAGCGAGTAGATGTGGTAATAAGATAATTCCCAATATGGAATCCACTATCCTTAATATCTTGCCATCCATATTTAAAGCATAGGTAACATAGCGCCAAAACATATACATAAGTAATGCACCATTAGCGTAATAAAAGGCATTAATAATCAAATTGAGAATACGATATTTTTCTAAGCACTGTACTAACCAAGTCATTTCATCTAAGAATAAAGCCATGGCTGTAGTTGTTAGAAGTAAGGTAAATAATCTTAAATATGCTCCTTCTCTTTCTCTAGCTAATAAACAACTTAGATATAACATTGTGCATACAAGAAGACAGAAGATATCGCCACCTATGCTAAATATCCAAGCTGCTTCTAAATGATCAAATCCACGCACAAATAAAAGGGCTATGCTTAATATTGCTAAAATCAAGGTAAAATAGAAACCAAATACAATCACTCCCCTATGTTTACCTATTTCTGCATCAATTCGGTCAACAAATCTTCCTGTTACATTTACGGCATGTCTTTCGATAGAATTACTCATGATAAACCCCCACTTTTTCTAATTATACTATAACCAAAATTACCACTCTAAGTAATCATCATTTTTTCTTTTCTCATTTATTATAATATTATCCATAATAAAAGAAGTGAATTATCACTTCATTTGAAAATAATTGCATATAGCTTGGTAATAACGATCCGCTATTTCTTTATAACCAGCCTCATTTGCCCACATCGCTATATCCGCTTCATTAGATAAATAAAACTGTTCTACAGCTATTGTATTAACCGTTGTATCTTCTAAGATATTCCATGTGCTCTGCGTTAATTCCTTAGCTTCTTCTACTTTAATATTTTGAATTTGGAAAAGATTATTCTCAACGGGAACATATTGGCGATAGAATACATTTGGTTGCCAATTATCTTTTTGGAAGGCCTTTTGTACGTGATTTGCTAGAGCTAAAGATTCCTCATTTAGTGGATCACCTATCTTCTTAGGATAGATTTGCATTCCACTTCCCTTCCCACTACGCTCATGGGCCGTATATAAGGAAATACATAAATCAGGCTTATCCTCATTGATTTTTGTGGCCTTTTCTTTTTCTGCTTTAGATTCTCCATTAGCCCTTGTTAGTACAATGGTAAAACGCTTATCTTCTTCAAAGCGCTTCATGATTGCTTCTGCCATCGCATAATTCACTTCTGCCTCTGTTAGTGCTCCAACATAACCTGTTAATTCCCCTCCATAAGCAGGGTCAATCACAATTGTATAATGTTCCTTCTGTTCAATATATGTATTTGTTGCATCT
>JAFVFM010000114.1 GCA_017475415.1 Solobacterium sp. | reverse complement strand
ATAGGTACCCCATGAAACAGGTTAGATCCTGGATCATCTGGATTAGCACGATCATTATTCTTTCTTCTTGATTCTTCTGGTGTCACCCAAATGTAAAGAATCGCAGCATTCTCTAAAATTTCAGGACACAATTGTGGAAAAGAATATTGATATCCATAGGAACCTGTTAATGGCATAGAAGATCCATCTGGTCCACCACGCGCGCATTCAATCACAATTGTTTTTCCTTCGAATGTATCAGGATATTGGGATTCCTTTTCTTTTAACATAGCTCTTGCTTCATCTTCTAATACTTTAGCAACCTTTAATCTTAAATCCTCATTTAATAAGCTAAGGCGTGCTGGTAAGCCAACCGCAAGAGATGCACGGTCAATACGATTAAAGTAATGTTCTGCTACATGTTCGCTCTTTAAATAGGAACGTGTATGCATATCTTTATAGTCTTCATTTAAAAGATGGATTAATCTACCCCAATCACGTGCATCATTGAAGGGTTCTGCTCCAGGATAAAAGATTCTTTCTTCTCCTAAATCAACAAGAACTTCATCAATGCGTCTCATGAAGTGAACATATGGGAAGTCATCTAATTGTAGGTTTTCCCCAATGTGAAATTCTTTTTGGAGTCTTTCTGCATCAATGTTGGCCATGAAGTTACGAACTTCAGACTTTCCACTAGCAGGTAAAGCTACCAATAATACAGTGTTAAATAAATTACTCATAATTTAGCCCTTTCTATATTTAACTATGACAGTAAATCATAACGCTTTTATAGAGAGATGACAATATTATGAATAGGTTCAAAATCAATAATTTTGTGCTTTAAAATGTAATTCGCTAAAATATCAACCATACTTTCTTGGTATTCCGCTAAGGTTTCGGCATCTCTTAACATGAAGAAATTACCACCACCACTAGCACGATAATTATTAATGACAAGTTTAAATTCATCCTCATCTTGTATTTCTATACCATTGCGCGTTAAAGAAGTTAAACGATGTCCTACAGGAAGAGAAATATTTGCACGATATTCTATGCCATCTAGCATATCGTAGTTATGGTGCTGTGGGTTAGGGAAATCATAGAGTGGATTAACACGAAGCTTACCATCTTCAACAGCCCAGAATTCTAAATCTTTTTCTAAATATTCTCTTAATATTTTTCCTGTTACCTTCTTTAATACAAGTGTATTAGGGAAAGGATAGGTACTTACAATATGGCGCATGGTGATTTCTTGTTGGAAGCCAGTAGCTCTTAAAAATAGAGCAGAAGCAGAGATATCTGCACCTGTAACATCCATTTGTACTTTATTGAGGAAGGTAATGAGTTGTGATTTATGAATGCGTGCATCATCTTCGTCATCAATATGGAGGTTAACATTAGTTGTACCTAATGTTTGATCTAGCCATTTTTGACAGGCATCTTCTTCCTTTTGTACTAAAGCTAATATTTCCTTATCTGCTTCTTTTGTTGCAGGAAGAAGAGTAGGTGTAATTTCGCCACTTTCTGTATCAATATCAATACAAGAAAGGAATTGGCCGTTAAAAGCAGGTTCTGTATAAGCAGTATGCTTTAATGTTCCACAATATTGTCTATGTTGGTGCCCAGCAATAAGAATATCTATACCTTCAATTTCTTCTACCATATGGAAGGCTTGCCCTTCTCCTGTATATTCTTCTGTAGCAACACCAGTAGCAGGATCATTTTCAAAACCACCATGATAGACGCAAATAATATAATCAGCATTTTCTTTTTCTTTTATTTCTGCTACGGTTTTTTTCGCTGATTCTAAAGCATCAGGAAAAGAAAGTCCTTCGATATTTTCTGGTTTTTCCCAACGTGGAATAAAATGTGTAGTTAAGCCAAAGATAGCTAATGTCTTTCCAGCTATCTCATGAATAACATATTTAGGGCCAAGTGCAGTACCGTCTTCATAGACGACATTATTTGTAATACATTGAGCACCCACATAATCTAAATGTTTTTTTAATATTGGTAAGCCATAATTGAAATCATGATTACCAACATTAACATAATCATAATCAACCACTTTCATTGCTTTACTGATAGGACAAATACCTTCTTTATTGGTTAAATAATGATGGAAGGTTAGAGGTGAACCTTCAATGGTGTCACCATTATCAATTAAAATTGTATTTTCATCTCTTAGCTCATCAATCATTGTCTTAATACGAGCTAAGCCATAATTCATTTCTTTGCCATCGGCATAAGAGTAAGGGTATATATATCCATGTAAATCGGAAGTAGATAAGATGCGTATTCTTTTATTCATGTTTTCGCTCCTTTAAAAGAATATTATAACAAATAGTAACCAGATTTATGCTAAAATACGAATTATGCAAGATAAGAAAGAAATGTTAAATCACTTCCGTAAAAGAATTAATTTTAGAGATTTAGGTGGTTATCCTACTAAAGATGGCTCTACAACAAAATATGGCTTAGTCTATCGCAGTGCTAGTGTTGGTTTAATGGATGAAGAAGAATTTTCCATTTTAGAACAAATGGATATCAAAACAATCATTGACTTACGCAGTGAAGCGGAAATTCAAGAATTCCCATATGCAGAAGTAAAAGGCGCAAAAAAATTAGAAAAGTGTGCCTTAGTTACAGAAGAAGGCAAAAGCATAGATTTTTCACCAAATGGAATGCGAAGAAGTGGTAAAGATGGCTTAGAACAATTAAATAAATTAAGAAATTATTACCAGCATGTATGTTTTCATAATGCATCCTTTCAATTATTCTTTGATATTTTATTAAAAGAAGAGGTACCAGTATTATTCCACTGTGCTTCGGGAAAAGATCGAACAGGTTTAATGGCAATGATGTTCTTGTTGGCGATGGATGTAGATGAAGAATATATACGCAAAGATTATTTATTAAGCAATATTATGCGCAAAGAAATATTAGAAAAGACACTAGAAGGAATTGATCCAAAGGAAGAACCAATTCTTTATGAATTAATGCTCATGTATGATGGAGTATCCGAAAACATATTTGATGTAACTATGCAATCGATAACGAATAAATATCCAACTAGAGAAGCTTTCTTTAAAGAAGAATATGGCTTAGATGAAACAAAACTAAAACAATTAAGGTTACTATATACTAAAAAAGGGCAGTAAGCTAATGTCACTAACTTAAATTTTTAAGTTAATAATAGCCGAGAAACAGGTATAAAAATAAAAGTACCTGTTTTTTATTTTTATACTTGACAAATATACGAAAATTTGGCGCTCCGTTTCACTCCGCGCTTTCTTAACGGAATTGAAGGGAGTTGTAAACAAAATGAAGATTAATAGAATATATGAAGCAGATGATATGAGTTTCTCATTCTTGGTTAGTTCTTTTGAGGTGTTATATGTGTAGAGTACAAGATAAAGTGTTTACTACATTAGAACACAAGTTACTAAAACTGGATGCCGAAAAACAGAAAAGAATTCTTCTAACAAATGATTCGCATTTCACAAGGACATCAAGGAAACTAACTTTGAAGGATGATATGAAAATTCTTATATTTAGTGGAGCGTCATCATTAAGTAAAGAACTCTATAAGTATT
>JAFVFM010000016.1 GCA_017475415.1 Solobacterium sp. | reverse complement strand
TTTCCTTCAAAATTAGAATACTTCTAATTTCTAACACCATGGTAAGAATAGGCACCTAAAAAGGGATAATACATTTCTGTACTATCCCCTCTAGTTCACTACTATCCGGATTCACTCATCAACACCAGATTTGCAAGAACCATTATTTCACGATTATCTTTTTTGATTTTTGCTATCCATTCTTTATTTGTAATCGCGATAATGATTGCAGCTTGTGCTCCTTTGCCACTTGGCGCATACAAACCCGCGTCAATCATTTCATCTATTTTTTCTTGTTCTACCTCTTTTGACGCAAAATTACGTATACTTCTTCTTTCTTTTATAGCCTTAATTACTTCATTCATAATCGTCTCCTTTTTTTCTCATTGTACAAAAGAAAAGAAAGAAAACCAACGTTCTCTTTCTAATCTATTATTTAATTCATATCTCTTAAAAATGCAATATAAGCACGGTATGCTTCATAAATATCTGCTTTAGAAACCACTTCACATGGTGCATGCATATTTTGCACCGCAATGCCTGCATCTAATACTTCCATATTTAAATTCGCAAGAATATAAGCGATTGTTCCACCGCCACCAGCATCTACTTTACCAAGTTCACAAGTTTGGAAGGTAATATCATGGTCATCCATAACCTTACGCACCTTAGCTACAAATTCTGCATTCGCATCACTTGTTCCGCTTTTCCCACGTGAACCAGTATATTTATTAAAACAAATACCACAGCCCAAATAAGAAGCATTATTCTTTTCCATTACATCCGGAAAATTAGGATCATAGGCAGCACTTACATCTGAAGACAACATACAAGAATTCGTTAATGCTTGATTCAAATCAACATACTTACTATAGCCTTGTTTGTCTAACAAAATAGCGATCACATCTTCAAAGAAACGTGATTGCATACCCGTATTTCCTTGTGAACCCACTTCTTCTTTATCCACTAATATACAACAAGATGTTCTTTCTACATCATTTGTTTCTAATAAGGCTCTTAGACTTGTATATGCGCATACTTTATCATCATGCCCATACCCCATAATCATAGAAGAATCTAGGCCATAGTTTCTTGCCTCACCAGCTGGTACAACTTCAATTTCTGCACTCAAGAAATCTTCTTCTTCAATATCATATTGTCTCTTTAATAAATCCAATATATATCCTTTTACTGGTTCTTTTTCTTCTTTATTTGGAATGGAGCCAACAAGTAAATCTAATTGTTCTCCCTCAACTACTGTAGAAGCTTTTTTCTCCATTTGTTTAGCAGATAAATGAATAAGTAAGTCAGATACCCCAACTACAGGATCATTCGGTTTATCCCCAATATTAATCTCTATTGTTGTGCCATCTTTTTTACAAACAACACCAACTAATGCCATAGGGCGTGCTACCCATTGGTATTTCTTAATACCGCCATAATAATGTGTATCTAGTAAAGCTAAACCATCCTTTTCATATAAAGGAACTTGTTTTAAATCCATACGTGGGCTATCAATATGTGCGCCAAGAATATTCATACCATGAATTAAATCCTTTTTTCCCATCACAAAGGCACATATATTCTTATTGCGATTAATCGCATAAATCTTATCCCCTGGCTTCACTTCATTTATTTCTTCTAAAGCCTTAAAGCCAGCTTCTTTTAATAAAGCAACACTATGATTCACAAATGTTCTTTCTGTTTTCGACTTCGAAAGGAAGAGACGATATTCTTCCGCAAAATCATTAACAGATACTAAATCCTTTTCATCAAGCTTTTCCCATACTGTTTTTTTCATCATGTTCACCTTTAACTTTATACTTTTCAAATACATGCATATATTTTTCTTCACCAGCGATTTCTACCAACATACCATCTTCCTTATGTTCAATTGTTGTAAATTTCAACAAAGTCTGGTAATCATGCATTAACGATAACACATTATACGGCAAAAAGTATTCCCCCACAATATCTTGAGGGAATAGTTTTTCAATTATTCTTTCTTTCTCAAGTGAAAACTTAAATTCCACTTCTAGAGGGCGAAAGTTGAATTTAGTCGTATAGGAAAATCTAGTTGCACTTACTCTTTCAAAAGCAGAGATAATATAGTTAGGACTATAGCTGCAAGGAAAGGAGACAATAATTA
>JAFVFM010000015.1 GCA_017475415.1 Solobacterium sp. | reverse complement strand
TGCAGCTGTGAAAAACCAGCTGCCGCCCGATATAACGCTTCACACTCCCAAAAGAATCACAAGGCTTAGTAGAAAGAGATGTCATTCGTGTAGTTACACCAGGAACAGTGATGGATGAAATAGGGGATGAAAGAAATTCTATCTATTTAGCTGCTATAGAAGATTACCAATATGGTTATGCCTTGGCCTTTGTAGAAATGAGTACAGGGGAAAATTATATTGAACATATTGAACATAAAGATAATGCTTTAATACAGGCTTTATTGCGTTCTAATGTAAAAGAAGTTGTCGTGGCAAAGGACTGCAAAGAGCGTTTATTAAAACAAATGCGTGAACGGCAATTTGTTATATCCTATTGTGATGAAGTGGAAATAGGAAAGAATTATGAGCCATTACTCAATGAAAATATGAAGGAATATGACCTGCATGCCTATGGGCGTATGATAAATTATTTGGAAACTACCCAAAAACATTTATTAGCACATTTGCAGGTGGTACAAATGGAAAATGAAGCAGAGAGCTTATTAATGGATTATGCTACTATGCAGAATCTGGAATTAGTTAAGCCACTTCATGATAGTGCGAAAGCCATTACTTTATGGTCCTTTTTGGATGTATGCGATAGTGCAATGGGGAGTCGTGAATTGCGTAAATGGATAGAAAAGCCATTAATGAAACAGGAATTAATAGAGAATCGTTACGATAAAGTAGAATGGCTGATGCATAATTTTATGCAAAGAAGAGCGTTGAAGGATTCCTTAAAAAATATTTATGATGTGCAGCGCCTTATTGCTAGATGCGCAATGCATAACGCGAATGCAGTAGATTGTTTGCGCTTAGCGAAAACATTAAAAGAAGTACCAACGATACTTTCGGTAATCGAAGTAGAGGAATTTAAAGAGTATAGCCAAATCGATCCATTAGCAGATTTATATCATGAATTGGATCGTGCTTTTGTGGAAGAACCACCACTTGTATTAAGTGAGGGTGGTTTATTTAAAGATGGTTATCATAGTGAATTAGATGAAGCACGTAATATACAACGTAATGGAAAAGCTTTTATTGCTTCTTTGGAAGCGAAAGAAAGAGAAAAAACAGGGATAAAGAATCTAAAAATAGGATTTAATAAAGTCTTTGGTTATTATATCGAAATTACCAAGAGCCAAATCGATTTAGTAAAAGAAGAATGGGGTTATACAAGAAAACAAACCCTTACGAATGCAGAACGTTTTATTTCCCAAGAAATAAAAGAAAAAGAAGATGCGATTTTGCATGCGGAAGAAAGAGCGATACGTTTAGAAAAACAATTGTTCCAAGGCATATTAGATTTAATTCAAGGTTATTTACCTCGCCTACAAAAATTAGCGAAGGCTTTAGCAGAAATAGATGCGTATACTGCCTTAGCAGAAGTAAGTAGTAGAGAAGGTTATGTACGTCCATCTTTCAGTGAAGATGAATTGAATATTGTTAAGGGTAGACATCCAATATTAGATTCTTTAATGAAGGATACAAAATATGTTGCGAATGATGTCTTGTTGAATAAAGAGAAATCTATACTTCTGATTACAGGTCCGAATATGGGTGGTAAATCTACCTATATGAGACAAACGGCTTTGATTATCATCTTAGCGCAAATGGGTTGTTTTGTGCCTTGTGCATCCTGTACATTACCTATCTTTGATCAAATCTTTACACGGATTGGGGCTAGTGAT
>JAFVFM010000113.1 GCA_017475415.1 Solobacterium sp. | reverse complement strand
TTCTCTATCTAGCCCAGCTAATGTGTAATTCAATGTGTGAATTGCACGTTTTAAATAAGATGTGTAACATAAATCGAAATCAAAGCCAGCTTCCTTTAATGTAATACCAGCAGCCTTTGCTTCTTCAACACCTTTTTCAGACAAGTCTACATCTGTCCAACCTGTGAATAAATTTAATTTATTCCATTCACTTTCACCATGACGAATTAATACTAATTTCATGAGTAGCCTCCTTTTTCCATACACAATCGTACCATAACCAAGCACCTCTCACAACAAAAGATTGCCTAACTTTTACTATCTATTCCCTTTTCTTTTTCTATCTTTTTTAATAAAAGATAACGCGTTATGGCATTGAAGCCCCAAAGTAAACTAATCACCACTAAGATTAAGATTGTACCCTTGCTTCCTCCCTTTAAATACTCACGTATCGCTAAGACTATCCATAATATTGTCGTTAATAATAATAGAAGCACAGAGCGCTTGGCTTTCTTCTTATCTACCATTAACTATTACCCCCATCATCTCTTCTATCTCTTCCTTTGTACAATGAATTCTTCCTTGTACCATATCTTCTTTTCCACCACCTTGCCCATTAGCCTTCTCATTTATCATTTTCGCTATCCTTCTTACATCCATAGTATGAGAAAGAAATAAATAGTCATATACATCCTCATGTTTATTAAATATCGCTACGGTTTCATACCCTTTCTCTAAAGCCATATTGGCATAATTCCGAATTGCTTTCTTATCTTTATCTTCTAAATAGTCGATATAGAATTCTGTATTTATATTTTGTTGTATCTTAAGGGTGAAATATTCTTCTAGAATAGTATCTTTTTCTTTTTTTAATCTTTCATTTTCTTCTTTTAGATGCTCAACATATGTAGCTATATCCTCCATAGGCGCGGATAAACTTACACTTACTTTGTGGTTTTCTTCATATATTTTAGCTAAATAAGAATATGCACGCATACCTGCAATCATTTCCAAACGCACACCTTGTTTATGCTTTTCTACGGAAAGTATTTTGATACAACCAATTTCACCTGTTTTCCTTACATGTGTGCCACAACAAGCACAAGCGTCTATCCCTTCAATAGTAACAATGCGCACATCGCCCTCAATTTCTTTCTTACTACGATAATCTATCTTCGTAATATCCGGAAAGCTAGCGACGATATCCACATTCTTCATGATACATTGATTCGCTTCTTTTTCAATTATCCTACAGTCTTCTATACTTAAAGGACCATCAAAATCAATTTGTATTACCTTTCCCATATGAAAACCAACATTATTGTAGCCATAACGCTTATGAATCAAACCAGAAACAATATGTTCACCACTATGATTTTGCATGTGGTCAAAACGCCGTTTCCAATCAATTTTACATTCATATTGTTTGCCTACTTCTAGTGCCTCTTTTGTATAATGAATGATTTCTCCACCTATCTCATGTACATCATAAACAAAGACTTCACCTATATATCCTTGATCTGCAGCCTGGCCTCCTCCTTCAGGATAAAAATATGTTTTTTCTAGAATAATACAATAATCATCTTTCCTTTTTTCACAATGTATTACTTTCGTAATAAAGCTAGTACAATAACTATCTTCTTGATCATATCTTTTCTTCATAATGATTTTATTATACAGCAATATTCCCCACCATATAATAATGGGTCAGAACTATGATATTCCCATAGAATAAACTCTTTCTTGTTTTCTTCTATCATCCTATCTGCTTCATCAAGGAATGCACTTGGTCCATGACATTTATATAATTCAACATAATCTTACAATACGCACTTCGCAAAAAAAAATAGAGGCCAAAGCCTCTATCGTTCCTGTCTGCCTAGCTTGTCTTCCGAGGGCTAAATAATGAAGTATTTGAGGATAAATAACAAAGCTAAAACATACAGTAATGGCGATATCTTCTTACCCTTACCGAGCAATACGTTAATTGCAACATAGGAGATGATGCCATACGCAATCCCATCAGAAATCGAATATGCAAGACCCATCATTGTAATGCATACAAAGCATGGGAACGATTCTGAAACATTTGCCCAGTTTAAGTCCTTGATTTGCTGCATCATGAGGAAACCTACAATAATTAATGCAGGAGATGTCGCAAAACTAGGAATCGTTAAGAATAACGGTGATAAGAAGATGGAAACGAAAAATAACAAGCCTGTCGTTAGAGCCGTTAGACCTGTACGTCCACCTTCAGAAATACCTGAAGAAGACTCTACGAAGGTAGTAATTGTGGATGTACCTAAGCAAGCACCTACGGTTGTACCAATCGCATCAGCCATTAAGATTTCTTTAATGCCTGGTAGCTTACCTCTTTCATCCAACATATTAGCTTTTGTTGCGCAACCTATAACTGTACCTAATGTGTCGAATACATCCACAAACAAGAATGCAAGGACAACAATCACAAAGTCTAAGAAATGCTCTGCGATAAAGCCGAAGTCAAACTGTAGAATTGTGGAGGTAGACAAATCTGGTAAAGCAATAATAGAAGATGGAATAACGGAATAGAATCCTAATTCCGGATTAGGAACATAGGCTCCTAATACTTCACAAATCATGCCCAACACCCAAGTTGCAACAATGCCAATAAACATGTAGCCTTTTACACCTTTGATATATAGCCATACAGTAATGACTACACCAATTAGTGCGAGGATGGCTGTGGTTCCTTCAGTGAGGAATGTC
>JAFVFM010000112.1 GCA_017475415.1 Solobacterium sp. | reverse complement strand
GTTGGTTCAATCTTTCTTTTTCCCTGAAATACAAGTGCACTCATCACATCTGCCACAACATCTTTTCTTCTTAATATCGATCTTTCCAAGATGTCCTTCTGTTTATTCTTTCTCATGCCAACCTCCTTACTTATTATTTAGCCAAGAAAAGTTGGTTTTCCTTAAATAAATTCAAAAAAAAGAGGCTTTCGCCTCAGATGAATGCTGTTGTCATTACAGATTGTATTGTTGCTTCCTTTCACGGTGCGAACAATCCCGCCACCTTTACCGGGGCTAGCTATAAGACAACAGAGCGAGAAGGATTTGGGGATTCCTTCAATAAACTAATGCTTTAATTATCTTTTTTATTGCAAAATCTTTTCTTTTTTCTTATTTTTCAAAAATATCCTTTTTTTCTCTCTAAAAAACATGAAAACTCTTCACAAACCGTTGCGAAGTTCAACCTATAATTCTGCTAATGTTATTTGTTGTATTTCTTGAAACAATATTAGATAAATGCTACTATTTTCGAGTCGCAATTAAGGCGACTAATTGAGTTGGAGGAAAATATGAAAAGCATCATCAAAACATTTATGTCTTTTCTTCTTGCCGTTACTTTAGTTTCTTGTTCAGCAACTTCTGCCCCACAAGAAACAAAGGAAGAACCAAAAGAAGAGAAAACAGAAACTTCAGTTGAAACTAAATTCAAAGCAGGAACTTACGAAGGAGAAAGTGCAGGTTTTGGAGGAGAATCTAAACCTATCAAAGTTACTGTCACTCTATCTGATGAAACAATCGATAAAATTGAATATACAGCAGATGGTGAAACACCAACTGTTGGTGGAGCTGCTTTACCAACATTAGTAGAAGATGTACTTGCAGCTCAATCTACACAAATTGATGGACAAACTGGTGCTACAGTTACATCAAATGGCTTCTTTGAAGCAGTTAATCAAGCTTTAGAAGCTGCTGGTGTAGATCCTAGTAGCCTAGAACCATTAGCTGTAGAAAAGAAAGTTGAAAATATCGAAGAAACAGTTGATGTTGTTATTGCGGGTGCTGGTGGCGCTGGTATGACTGCTGGAATCACAGCTGCGCAAAATGGTAAATCTGTAATCATTCTTGAAAAGGGTTCTGTTGTAGGCGGTAACTCTAGTTATGCAACAGGTGGTATGAATGCCGCTAATACACATTACCAAAAAGAAGAAAATATCGAAGACTCTGCTGAGCTCTTCTACCAAGATACAATGAAGGGTGGTCATGACTTAAACAATCCTGATCTCGTTCATACTTTAGCGGATAATTCTTCTGACGCAATCGATTGGCTAGATAGCATTGGTGCTCCATTATCTAATGTAGGCCAAGCTGGTGGTGCTTCCACTAAGCGCCAACATCGTCCTGTTAATGAAGAAGGTAAAATCTTATCTGTAGGTACTTACCTTGTTGAACATTTATCCAACAAAGCGAAAGAATTAGATGTAAAAATTCTTACAGATGCTAAAGTGGATCAAGTATTAATGGATGATGGTAAAGCAACCGGTTTACACGCTGTAACAAGCGATGGTGCAGAAATTACTATTCATGCCACAAATGTCATCATTACAACTGGTGGCTTCGGTTCTAATCCAGATCTTATTGTAAAATATCGCCCAGAATTAAAAGGTTATGTTTCTACAAATGCTCCAACCATTACAGGTGACGCAATCAGTTTCTTAGAAGATATCAATGCTGACTTTGTAGACCTTGAACAAATCCAAATTCACCCTACTGTTGTACAAAGTGACGGTTCATTAATTTCTGAATCCTTACGTGGCGATGGCGCAATCTTATTAAATAAAGAAGGTAAACGTTTCTGTAATGAACTTCTCACAAGAGATGTTGTTAGCGCACATGTTAATGAACAAGAAGGTAGCTTCGCATGGTTAATCGCTGATGATGTAATGGCAGCTGGTTCAACTGTTATTGAAAAATATGTAAATAAAGGCTATATGGTGAAATGCGATACTGTAGCAGAATTAGCGAAATTAATGGAATGTGATGAAGCTACTGTACAAGAAAGCTTAGATAAATGGGCAGCTAGTGTAGCAGCTAAAAAAGATGAAGAATTTGGTCGTGAAGAATTCGATGCGAATTTAACAGATTTATCTAAAGCACCTTATTATGCAGTAAAAATCTCTCCAGGAATCCATCATTGCATGGGTGGTGTAAAAATTAACACTAATGCTGAAGTAGTAGATAAAGACGGAAATGTAATTCCTAACTTATTCGCTGCTGGTGAAGTAACTGGTGGTGTACATGGTGGTAACCGTTTAGGTGGTAATGCCGTAGCTGACTTTGTTGTATTCGGCCGTATCGCTGGTGAAAATGCTTCAAAATAAAACTATCGTTTCAAAAAGCAGGACTTGTTTATATACAATTCCTGCTTTTCTTATTCTCTTCTTTATTCTTTATCTAATATATGCAAGGCAAATTCTACTTCCAATTCTATGCCATATTCCATACAATCTTCTTGAAAGTTAACATAGCTACTATGTAATGGATAGCTTCCGCTTGCCCCTAAATGCGCAAATACGCATGGTGCATATTGACTATATTCTGAAAAGTCTTCACCTATCATCGCTAATTTCGCTTCGACAAAATTCTTTTTTCCTAGTGTTTTTTCTACCACTTCTTCTAGTGCATCAAAAGCGATATCCGAATTTATTAATGGTTTAGATACACGATCAAATTGTATTTCTGCTTCGCATCCATAAGCTTTCGCAATATGTGTAACTATTCTTTCCATAGCAGATGGTAAGTGCATATATACTTCTTCATCAAAAGATCGACAAGTACCTTCTAATTTTGCTTCTTGGGCAATGATATTAAAGGAAGTACCTGCATGAAATTTTCCTACTGTTACGACTAATGGATAGGTTGGATTGAATTCTCTAGAAACTAATGTTTGTAAAGAAGAAACAATCGTACTCGCTGCAACTATAGCATCTTTTCCATCTTGTGGTGTAGCACCATGTGCTCCTACCCCTTTAACCATAATATAAAAATGATCTACAGCTGCCCAATCCGCACCTCTTCTTGCGCCAAGTTTCCCTACTTCTAATAGAGGATCTAAATGAATACCTAAACCCATGCATACATTTTCCATCGCTCCTTCTTCAATTAAGTGAAGTGCCCCACCAGATATCTCTTCAGCAGGTTGGAATAAAAAACGTACTGTTCCAGCAAATTCATCTTTTCGCTTATTCAGAATTAACGCACTCCCCAATAACATTGTTGTATGTATATCATGTCCACAGGCATGCATTTTACCTTCTTCTTTCGAACAATAAAATAGTCCTGTTTTTTCTTCTACATATAAGGCATCCATATCGCCTCTTAACATAACTACCTTATCACTATCCTTTTTTGTGCCTTTCACTTCCGCAATAATCCCATTACGACTAGTTCTACGATAAGAAATATTCGCTTCTTTTAATACTGCTTCTACTTTATTTGCGGTTTCTATTGTATCAAAACCGATTTCTGGATGTTCGTGTATTTCTCTTCTTATTTGAATGAGTTCATCCATTATCTCTTCCGCATATATATACATATTTATTCATCCCTTCCTTTTATTCTCTTTAGTAAATTTAATGCCCTTTCTTTATCATACATATATGGCACTGGATAATTTCCATGGCATTCCTTAAATGATGCTTCAATAATGTCCTTGTAATCTACTTCTTGAAGTTCTTTTAAATGCTTAGGCATACCAACTTTTTCTATAAAGTCATTTAAATAATCGATATATTTTTTCGCTAATAAGGCGTCACTATCTTCTTCATCTCCTAACTTAAGTAGTAAGGATAATTGAGCTAATTTATCTGTTGCTACCTCACGATAATCTTCCATTACATAAGGTAGAATTACACCAACACAAAGCCCATGGCTTATTCCATAACGCGCACCAATTTCATGCGCAAAAGCATGTACATACCCCACAAAGGCTCTTGTTAAAGCTACACCTGCTAAAGTGGAAGCTTGTAGTAAATAATTTCTTTCTATTAAATCATGAGGATTTTTCATTACTAAAGGTAAATACTCATGAATCATTTTTATTGCCTTTAATGCACATTTATCTGTAAAAGCTGTTGCATATGTAGAAACATAAGCCTCTAAAGCATGCGTTAATGCATCCATCGCTGTTTGTACCGTTAATTCATTCGATAAGTTTTCCGTTAGTTCAGGATCCAATATGGCATAATTCGGAACTAAAGCAGAATCTAATACCTGCCTTTTCTTATGTGTTTTTGTATCACTAATTACAGCAGCTACTGTAGCTTCACTGCCTGTACCAGCTGTTGTAGGTATGGCTATTAATAAAGGAACTTTCCGTATCACTTTCATTGTGCCAAATAATTGTTCTGCTTTTTTGCCTGTAGAAATACATCCTGCTAATACCTTAGCAGCATCCATCTTTGAGCCACCACCAATTACTACAATCGCTTCTGCATCACCATATTCCTGTACCATACGATTGATGATTTCTGTATCTGGATCATGGAAGGATTCTTCAAAAAGATGATAATGAATATTTCTTCTTTCTAACTGCTTATATAAATCATCTAAGTAACCTTGTTTACGCAAGGAGGCTACCTGCATAATAAAAACAGAATGCACATTATGTTTTTCTAAAATATCCACAACAATCCTTCGTGCATTTTTCCCTGTATATATAATCGGTAAAGGAATAGGATATCTTTGAATAAAAGGTTTCTTTAATTTCATCATTGTTTCATATTGATCCATAATTTTCTCCCTATATGACCTAATAATAAGCCAACACAATAACCACTCATATCTAATATTACATCTTGTATCATACCTGCTCTACCTTCTGTAAATAATTGTATCCCTTCATCAAAAGAAGGTACCAATATCATAAACAAAACAAGTATTATCCAAGCAGGCCTAGTAAGTGGACACTTATTATTCGCAATTAATACAAGTATCGCTAATACTGCATATTCAGAAAAATGAGCGAGTTTACGTACAAAAAAATGTAAGGAAGAAAAGGAAAAAGTAAAACCTATTTTATCTAAGATAGATGCGAAGATTATCGCTATCTTTTCACTTAAGCCACTTGATGTTTCTGCGTCTTGTGAAGAAAAGGAAAATACAACAAATATATACAGAAAAACAATTACCCAATACTGCCACTTTTTCTTATTCATCATCTTTATAGAAATTATTATACCCAAAAAACATAGAGATTCTTGCTTAATCCTATATATTTGCATTAGCGAGCGCTAAAGTAGCGTAGATAATCATCTACAGTATGAAATATATCATTTTCTACATTCTCTTCAATGATATAGTCTCCTCGATATTCACCTTCCTTGATGGATAACCTATTCGCTTTCATCATGCCGTCTAAAAACGTTTTCTTTACAATGATATGATCGCTATCAATTGTTTCATACGCCTCTTCTTCTATATTTTTTATAAAACAATTATCATCATTCGAAATGGCGATTAAACATTTTAGTTCATTCGAATAATTATACTTGATTTCTTCTGGACGATGACCTCGAATTAGAATCGCACCTTTTATCTGCTCACTAGAGAAATCTTTATTGATAATTCGTTCTATATTATTGTTCATATTTTTTCCATCCCTCATTTCTTTCCATTCGAGCTTTTTAGTTATCAAGGACATTATCCATTTTCTTTGTCAAAAAGGCATGGTTAAACTCCATACCTAAGTCATCAATATAGAATTTCAACAAATCCTTATATCGATAGGATGTAGCACTTAGAGAAATCAAATCCACTTCACATCCTAATTCTTCTTCTACAAATTGATATAACATTCTCCCTATACCTTGATTACGATATTTTTTTGTAACAAAGAATTCATCTATACAAAAAGCGATATCTCCTATTTGATTATAGGAAGTTTTTTCTTCTAGTTCCTTAATTACCCCCATCGCATAGGCTACTATTTTATCGCCATCTAAGGCAATAAAGATTTCTTTATCTAGATATTCCTCTACTTCATTTTCGTAGTATGCTGGACTACTTTTTTCCATTGCCCACTCTTTTGATAGTTCCAATAAGGCTTCTAATACATGCCTACTTTCCTCAATATTATCTATATATGTTCTTTTGTATTGAATCATTATTCTCACCTTTCAAAATAGCCTCTCCCTAGCATACTAAGGAAAGGCTACTTTCATTCTTTATTCTCTTCTTTTTCTTTTTCCTTATCTTTTGTTTCACTTTGATCTTGCATATATTGTATTGCAGCTATGGTATGGGTTATGCCTATATAGGCCAATGCTGCAACAGCTCCCACCATCGCTACGACCACTCTTTTTTGAAACATTTTATTCACCACTAATTGCACAAGAAGAGAAATAGATACTTGGACAAGCTACTGAATTCAACTTCCACTCCAAATCATTTCCTACACTAACTACTTTATTCATTAAATCAAGGAAATTCGCAGCTACAGTAACTAGAGTAACGGAATGATCTCTCTTACCCTCTTTTACATAATAACCAGCACATTGTAAGGAAAAGTTCGTTGTCACAAAATCAATCCCTGCATGCAAACCGGCTAAACTAGTAATCACAAAGCCTTCTTGCATTTCCATGCATAATTCTTCTAAGCTTTTTTCACCTGCTTCTATATAACAATTCATTGGGCTGATGCTTACAGGTGAAGCATAACTGCCTTTAAAGCCATTTCCTGTACTTTCCCCATTCATACGCATAGCACTTTTTGTATTATGTAAGATAACTTTAAATTCACCCTTATCCACTAAGATCTTTTTTCTTGTTGGGCAACCTTCATCATCATAATTTGCCACACGAACAGCGTCTAAGTTTTTTGGATCATCAATGATTGTAATTAAATCAGAAAAGATTTTTTCATTAAGCTTATCTTTTAATGGAGAAATCCCTTTAGAAATTAAATCACCAGAGAATATATCTGCTAATGCGCTAAATAACGCAGTCATCGCTCTTCTTTCCAAAATGATTGGATATGTTCCACTAGCTAAAGAATGCGCATTTAATTTACCTAATACTTC
>JAFVFM010000111.1 GCA_017475415.1 Solobacterium sp. | reverse complement strand
CTTCTGAAATGAGACAGATATTTGGTTGTGTTTCTAATGCACATTCTAAAGCAACGTGAGAAGCAGAACGTCCCATCACTTTAATAAAATGCCAATATTTCTTTGCGGAATTCGCATCACGTTCAATATTACCAATTAATTCACTATAGGTTTTTGTGGCTGTATCAAAGCCGAAAGAACATTCGATATCTTCATTCTTTAAATCACCATCGATTGTTTTAGGACAACCAATAACTTGTACACCTGTATCATGTGCTGCAAAATATTCTGCAAGCACTCCAGCATTTGTGTTAGAATCATCACCACCAATAATAACAATAGCGGTAATACCATGTTTTTTACATACTTCAGCAGCTACAGCGAATTGTTCTTCTGTTTCTAATTTTGTACGACCAGAACCAATAATATCGAAGCCACCTGTATTTCTAAATTGATCGATATAAGCATCATCGAATTCTAAATAATCATCTTCTAACAAGCCACTAGGACCCTTCTTAAAACCTAATAATACATTATCTTTATTTGTTGCTTTTAAAGCATCATATAGGCCACATACTACATTGTGACCACCAGGTGCTTGGCCCCCAGAAAGGATTACACCTACAATTTGTTTCTTTGCGATAGATGTATTCTCGCCCTTCGCAAATGTAATTTCTTTCTTTCCATAGGTATTTGGAAATAAAGCCTTGATCTTTTCTTGATCAGCTACGCTTTGTGTATCCTCACCTTCCTTAACACAAATTTCCTTAATGCCACCTCTAAGCATTCCAGGTAATTTTGGTTTATACTGCAATCTTTCTTTTTGAAGTGGTGAAATGTTCATATTTATCTACTCCTTCTCTTTCTTTTTAAGCTTATTCAGCTTAACCATTAACTATTATAATGCCTTAAGACAAGAAAAAAAATGAGAAAATCACTTTCCCTATACAAAAAGCGGCGTACGGGAATCGGACCCGCGTATTCAGCTTGGGAAGCTGACATTCTACCATTGAATTAACGCCGCAGGTGTATTCATCATACTTGATATTTACATACAAGACAAGATACCATGATATTTATGCAAAACAATTTCACAAAAAAAGAGGCCGAATCGATTATCCATTGGTATGACAAAAATAAACGAAGTTTACCATGGCGCGATACAAATAACCCTTATGATGTATGGTTATCCGAAATCATGCTTCAACAAACACGTATTGAGGCAGTAAAAGATAAATTCATCCAGTTCAAGGAAGCTTTACCTACCATTCAAGATTTAGCAGATTGTGAAGAGGATACCTTATTCAGGCTTTGGGAAGGATTAGGGTATTATAATCGGGCTAGAAATTTGAAAAAATGTGCCACTATTATTCACCAAGAGCTCAATGACATCTTCCCTACTCATTATGAAGAATTAATTCAATTACCTGGCATTGGTGATTATACAGCCTCAGCTATCGCATCCATTTGTGCAAATGAGGCCGTTATGGCAATTGATGGAAATGTATTACGCATCTTAGCTCGCTATATAGAAGAAAAAAGAGATATTCGTGATAAAAATACCATTCAAGAATTACGCAATATTCTTTCTCCCATTTATCAATATTCACTTTCCTTTTCTTCATTAAATCAAGGCTTAATGGAATTAGGAGAAACAATTTGTATTCCAAAAGGAAAGCCTCTATGTTCTATATGCCCTCTTTCAAAAAAATGTTTGACGCATAAACATTCTACTTATGCAGAAATACCTTATCGTAGCCCCCTGAAAAAAAGACGTATAGAAAAAAGAACCGTACTTATTGTGCGTGATTACCATAATTTCTTAGTTCATAAACGTCCTGCTCACGGTTTACTCGCCAACCTATATGAATTCATCAACGTGGAAGGTCATTTATCTAAAAAAGAAAGCCTTCATATTATACAAAAGCTTGGCTATGCGCCAACACACATCCATTCCTTACCTCAAGCTAAACATCTTTTTTCTCATATCGAATGGGATATGATCGCTTATGAAATACAGATTGAAGAAATCCAACTAGAGCATCTAGAAAAAGATTATCTTAGTCTATCAAAAAAGGAATTGGCACATTATGCAATCCCTTCTGCTTTTAAAACTTATATACATTATTACGCCTTGCGCGACTAAGTCGTGAAGGTGTTTTTTTCTTTACCTGTTTGCGTATTGTATTTGTTTCTTCATCTTGAGGATACGAAGAGCCATCCTCCTTTTTCCACATAGAAGTATTCTCTCCACCCCTATGCATTAAAAATTGTGCAGCAATATTTAAATCATAGAAATGCCAGCTTTTCGCAAATTGCACACGATTATTATCTGTTTCATGGAAGATACCTTTCGCTTCCATAGAACGATAAATATCCTGCATCCCTTTCATTTCATGCTTTCCATATGCCTTCATTACTGACCCCGGCAATACTTCTACATCGCCATTATGATGGCGTATTGCCTGAGCAGTAACACTAGGTGTATTTAAAGATAAAATCATCTCTGCATTCTTACTATAATTTATTTTTTGTTTAGGAAGAACTCTTGTTTTCGCTTCACGATATGGATAAATACGAATAATTTGTTCAGCTAATTCTTCACAACGTTTTAAGATATCCTTTTTTGTCCAACTTTTCTTTT
>JAFVFM010000014.1 GCA_017475415.1 Solobacterium sp. | reverse complement strand
TTATCTCTGTTGTTAAAACAGGTACATGAATAGAAATCGTTTTACTTACATTTGATCCATCTGTAGAGGTAGCAGTAATCGTAGCATCACCAAAATCCTTAGCTGTAATATTTCCATTAGTATCTACTGTAGCAACACTTGAATTACTACTAGACCAATTTAATTTTTTATTTGTAGCATTTTCAGGATAAACCGTAATCGTAGGCGTATAAGTATTTCCTTTTTCTACTTCTTTACTACTTTCACTAGAACGAATACTTGTTACAGGAATAACTACAGTTACTTTGCAAGTTGCACTAACATTACTACCATCTGTAGCTTTAGCTGTAATCGTAGCTGTACCAGCATTTCTAGCATTAATCATACCTGTACTGCTAACCTTAGCTATACTCGTATCTGAAGAAGACCAAGATAAACTTTTATCTGAGGCATTATTTGGTAAAACCGTTGCAGTTAAGGTTTCTGATTCATAACGATTCATTTTTAAATCTGTCTTATTTAATTGAATACTTGTAACTGGTTGCTTAACATTAACTTCAACAGTAGTACTTGTTGTTTTATTCGCATAGCTAACTGTAGCTGTTAATATTGCTTTACCAACAGATAATCCTTTTACAGTATTTCCTGTAACAGTAGCAATACTAGTATTACTACTGGACCAAACAATTTTAGGGTTATAAACAGGCGCAATTCCAAATGTTTGAATATCCTTTATAAAACTCAATTTAGTTTCTACATTTGGTAAACTAGCTGATTGATTTACATTAATACTCATCGAATTAGGATTAACATTTGCTTTAAGACCATTAATAAAACTGTCTTTAACATCAATATTTACAATGCTTATGCCATCATTAGCAACTGTTTTCGTTGTCGAACGAGCAGGACCTCCAAAAATTTGGACCCAGTAATGCCCTCCATTAACAATTACATGTCCTATACCAACACTAGTATAATTCTTACTCTGCATAGCTCTTCTATGCCCTTGGCCACTATATGGTTCGTTGGTTTCTTTCCAACCATTCATCACAGATTCTTTCGTAGTATAGCTACCAAATCCAGCAGCTATGTTTTCTCCAAAAGCTGAATAATTAGAATTAGGCCTACTTGTTCCCATACCATTTGGTCTAGTATGTTCCATTCTTAAAGCTAATTCAGCTGCTCTTTGCATAGCATATTTTTCTAAATCATAATCATAGACTAACGGTTTCAAGCCTGTAACCGTAATCTTTTCTCCACTTGAATTATATTGCCAGTTTTCTGTTGTACTTAAGCGGAATTGATTAATTAAAGTAAGCATATCACGTGCTTCACTTTGCCCATAACGGACTTGAATTTGCACATTAGCTGCTTGTACATCGATAGCGCTAACTTGTACTACACAACAAAGCATGAAAAAAACAAGTAGTGATTTCAACAACTTATTCAAATAATTGCGCATAAAAAACCCCCTTACAATCAATCACTACAATCATTATAAAATGCATAACTTAGGCAAACAACAGTCAAAAAATCATATACTTTGTAAGAATAATATAGTGTATTAAGTCTACTAAAATAACTTAAAAAAAGTGATGCTAAACAACACTTACATTAATAAATTAGAGGAATACTATAGTCGATATAGCCTCTTTGTAAATTATAATCTTTGCATATCTTAGTAAATTCATTACTTAGAATGAATTGTTCGATAACACCTCTTCTATACATCTTCCTTCTTTTGATTTCATTTTGCCAATAATCTAATTCACTAGAAGCTGCGTTACGGCCCATCATCACTAAATAACAACGTTTTAAGAATTCACGGTCACTTAGTTTTAATTTCACCATTTCATTGCTTTCAAAGAAACCTTGTACTGCTTTAGAAGCTGTAATTTCTTTATTTCTTAACATCTTTGTCCAATAGGCAAAGCCATTAGCATCTGCAGTACGATTTAAGCAATAAGAATATAATCTTCTTACAAAAGCATTAATTGGATCTTCTACTATAATCTTAGCTGTAGCCTTTCCACCATTAGCTGTTTTAGCAGTAATGGTAACACTACTTACACCAACACCAGAATCACTTACTGCTGTAACTAAACCATTTTGATCTACCTTAGCAATCTTAGGATCACTACTCGACCATGTTAATTTCGCATTAGGTTCTACTGTAGCTTTAATTTGTATTGTATTTTGGTATTTACCAGCCTTCTTTACGCCAAGTGTAGCACTCGTTGTATTAAAGGTAACTTTTTCTTGAGAAATGACTGTAATTGTATAGGTAGCTGTCTTTTTACCATCTTTTGTTGTAACAGTTATTTTTGCTGTACCATTAGCCTTCGCTGTTACTTTACCACTCGCATCAACTGTAGCTACACTTGTATTACTACTAGCCCAAGTTACAGCTTTATTATCTGCATTATCTGGTTTAACAGTAGCTGTTAAGGTTACTGTTTTGCCTTTATTTACTGTTTCACTAGTTTTATTTAATGTAACAGAAGTAACTGGTTGTTTTACGGTTATTTTGCAGGTAGCTTTTTTACTACCATCTTTTGTTGTAACTGTAATCGTTGCACTACCTTTAGCTTTAGCACTTACCTTACCATTAGCATCAACTGTAGCTACTTTGGTATTACTAGAAGCCCATGTTACATTCTTATTATTCGCATTCGTTGGTTTTACAGTAGCACTTAATGCTAAAGTAGCACCAATATTCAGCGAAGCACTAGTTTTATTTAACGACACACCTGTAACAGGTTGGGTTACAGTAACTTTACATGTAGCCTTCTTTTTACCATCATTTGTTGTAGCAGTGATTGTAGCACTACCTTTACCCTTAGCACTCACTTTACCATTAGCATCAACTGTAGCAACCTTAGTATCACTACTAGACCAAGTAATAGACTTATTGGAAGCATTATTTGGTTTAACTGTTGCAGTAAGTGTTGCTGTTTCACCATTTTTCATGGTTAAGGATGTTTTATTTAAAGCAACAGAACTAACTGCCACCTTACTTTTTTCCCATATAGCATATAATGTAGCATTTGCATTCTTTGTATAATTCGCACCTGCCTTATATTCAGCTTTAGTCGCACTACTAGAAGTAGACCAGCCTAAGAAAGAATAGCCTTTTCTAGTCGGTATATCTGTACTTAATTTTAATGTAACATCTTTGGTTTTGGTTTGTTTACTTGGAGCACCACTACCTCCATTAGCGTCAAATACAATACTATATTTCGTTACTGGATTTGTTGTAGTAGATGAACCAGACCCATATAAAGATCTAAAGTATGCTTCTTTTGGTTGTACAATATAATTTACTTGTGTGGTCCAAAAGAAAGTATATACTTGATCCCATCTAATTGAAGTGATTTTTACTAAACCTCTTTGATAACCATCTGCATTACCTTCCAATACAGTTAAATTATTTTTATCATACTTTAATACAACAAAGGAATGATATGGTAAGCGGAAATATGCACCAGGTGCATTTCTTACACCCCACTTTACAAAGTTCTCATAAGTCATGGTGTGATCTGCACCTATTGTAAGTGCTTCAGAATTCTTCATTGGTGTTGGACTACTTACTACTTCATTAAATAATGTATAATATACACCATTTGCATAAATATAGCAGGAAGTACCACTCGTTAATGCACCTCCTCCACGAGGCCCAACAAACATAGGTACACCATTATTTGGAACAGAATAACTACCAAGCTTAACATTAACAGGATTCGCTAAGCCACCATAACTTGATGCATATACATTCGCATTTCCGGCAAAAATTTGATCTAATTTATTCGCTAAAGCAGCATTCTTTGTATAATCACTACCCTTAGCACCAGATAATATATTTAAAGCTGACACTTCATAATTATTAGGTAAGAATATTGTTGTCAGCGTAATAACTATAGATAAAGCTATTGTAAGTATCTTCTTCATGAAATACCTCCCTTAACTTATCGCTATTAAGCGATTATTAAAATAATACCTTTTTTTCTTAATGAATACAAATAGAATAAAGAAGTTTGCAGTAAAAAAATATTGAATCATAGACTCTCAAATAATCAAAAATGTATTACGATTCAATTTGCGAACTACACACAATTAAAACACACGGTATTTCTCGCACGCAATTTTTAACCAATAAAGTAGAAAAAGGCCCCTTATAAGAGCCTTTCCTTTTTATTTTCATTAATCAAAATTAGCGAATACCATATCTAGCCATAATGGCATTAAATTCATTCGAATTCGCGAAGCCTTTTAGTATTACATCTTTACCCTTAGGCATTTGGGTTAACCAATAATTCAATCCTCTAGCGTCTGCTTCTCTATCTAAGAATGTTCTATAACATACTTTAATAAAGTCTCTATCACTTAAGCCTTTATTTAAGAATTCATTAGAATTGAAGAAGCCACTTGATGCAGCATTAGCTGCTTCTTCTTTCTTATTGGCAGATTCCATGATTTTTCCTGTCCAATAATTTAAACCATTTACGTCATAGCCCCTACCTAATACACTCTTGAAGCATCTAGCAATAAAGGCTGTAACACCATAATTTAGGTCTCTATTTTCTACTGTATCAATATTACCTTTAGTTACTTTATAATCTTGACATATCTTTGTAAATTCATTACTAGCAACAAATCCCTTAACTACAGATAATCTAGTCATACCTACTGCTAGTCTATCCATCCAATAGGCTTTACCACTATTATCTGCTTCTCTATTCATCATCACTCTATAACACCGCTTTACAAATTCTTCATTGCTTAGTTTTAGATTCTTCATTTCATTACTTTCAAAGAAGCCTTTAGCTACTTGTGCAGCTGTTTGTCTTCCTGATTTTAAATCATTTGTCCAATACTTTAATCCATTAGAATCAGGACAACGCTCTAAACATAATTCATATAAACGTGTTACAAAGTTAGTAATATTATCTTTTCCTTGTACGCAACCAGGTTTAGCTTCTTCTTTAGCTTTTACTGTTAATGTATAAGTAGCAGATATGTTGTTATTTTCTCTGGATATAACAAAAATCGTAGCCGCACCAACTGCTTTAGCAGTCACATTACCATTTTCATCGACAGTAGCCACTTTACTATCACTAGTAGACCAAATAACTTCTTTATTTGTAGCATTAGTTGGAGTAACAGTAATTGTATTAGTAGCAGTTTCACCTATAGTTAAGCTTGTTTTAGGATTATTAATTGTTATATCTCTTACATTAACTTTATCTTCTTCAACTATTACTTTACACTTAGCCGATAGTTGATCAGCATATTGACCTAAATAATCATTTGACCAAGCTGTAATTGTTGTTTCACCAGCACTTTTAGCAATTATATTACCTAATCCATCAATACTAGCAATTTCAGGATTTTCATTAGAGAAAATATAATTTTTATTTCTAGCATTTTCAGGGTAAATTTTTACATTAATTTTATCTGATTCACCAACTTTCAATTTGATTTCATATTTATCTAATCCCACTAAAACAACGGGCTGTGTAACAGAAACACTGACTGATGCTGAAATACCATTTTTTGTTTTTGCAGTAATTATCGCATTCCCTTCTTTTAGCCCTTCAATTCTTCCCTCATCATTTACAATAACTATACTCTCATCGCTACTCGACCAGAATAATTCCTTATCTTCTGCATTCTCAGGTTCAACAGTCGCGACTAATCGATCTGCACCGCCTACATCTAAACCGATAATTGATTGCTCAAATTTCACCTTAGAAGGTTTGATAGTTGGTTTTATCACCTTAATATTAACCATATTCTTCCAATATCCTTCAGTAAATACATTGATAAATGATTCACCTTCAGATATGCCCGTGATTTTTCCATTCTCTACAGTAACAATATTTTGATTTCCGCTTATCCATTCAATATCTTCAATTGGAGCATGGCTAGGTTTAAGAATAGGCTCTAAAATTTTGCTTTCACCTTCCTCTAACGTAATATTATAATTATCAAAATTAATTGATTCTATTTCCACCTTAGGATCCCATTTAAGGTATAATGGTTCATCAGGTTTTGCTTGATAATTATCTCCAATTGGTATTGTACATTCAGGATCTTTATACCAACCAATTATTCTATTATATATATCATGTTTAAAACCGTAAGTCGAATTCGTCATATAATAATCATTTTTTTCGTAAAGAATGGTTTGGCTTCTATCTCCATTTAAATATCCGCCATTACCATTTAAAATTACTGGAATTGTATAACATGCAAATAATGGAGTATGTGAATTTGCTATATATTCAAAATCCTTTGGTAGTGGATCAAAATAGCCAAAACCTTCAGCCCATCCAACAAATTTTTTTCCTTCTGGAGCATAACCTTCATCAAAGCTCAAATCGATTTTCGAACCTTTTGGTATATACTTATATGTTTTTTTATAACCATTCGGATCTTCATAATTTCTATAGTCATAAGTAATTCTTACTAAGCCTTTAGATTCAGCTTCTTTTAATTCATAATCACTTTTATAAATCGCATAAATATCACAATCTTTATCTAGAACAGTTTGAGCGAAATATAAAGAATCATTACCATTCGGATCAAATGCCCAGCAATAAAATTCATCTCCATCCCAAGAAGTAGGTTTAGGAAACATATCAAATAATTCACCTTTTGCTTCACAAAATGTTTTTGTATAAGAACCATCTTCAAAAGTTCCTTTTCCCCCATGTAGAGTAACTTTTATACCTTCACCCCATTTTGCATATACTGTTTCGCCAGCCGAAGGTTTATAATCTTCGGAAACTTCAACAGCACATCCTCGATCCAAACACCAGCCGACTACTGTTTGTTCTGCATTATCTTTCACAAACCAATATTGATATCTATTATGCCCTATATTACTCCCAACTTCATTTTGAATCACATCAAGTTTTTCATTATAAGTCTTCCCACCATTACCATCAACATAAAAAACCTCTTGTGCCTTTGCTTCAAACATATTAAAAGGCAAAAGACTCGCTAATAAACTTAGCATTAAAATAAAACGGATTATTCTTTTCATATCCCCAATTCCTTCCTATGTATCCATATTACCAAAGGAATTCTATAAATAGATTGGTTAATTTTGACAACTATTTAGTATTACTGACCAACTAATATATTTTAGAATAAATCACTTGTTGACAAAAAAAGAACTAGTTTCCTAGTCCTTGTTTGCTCTTTCCATATGACGTTTAATGATAACAGAGATGATATCTACAGCTAAATCTACATCATCATTACAGATAACATATTTATATTGATCCATCATCTTCATTTCACGTTGTGCTTTCGCTAAACGTTCTTGAATGATTTCTTCTGGTTCTGTTTTTCTACCACGGATACGATTTTCTAATTCTTCCATATTTGGTGGAACAATAAAGATCGTTAAAGCATCTTTTACTTTTTCTTGTACTTGTTTACAACCTTGAACTTCGATTTCTAATACAACATTTCTACCTTCATTACGTAAACGTTCAACATCTTTTAAAGGTGTACCATAATAGTTCCCTACAAATTCAGCATGTTCTAATAATTCACCCTTTTCTACAGCTTCTTCGAATTCTTCTTTGCTGACGAAATAATAATTAACTCCTTCTACTTCCCCTTCTCTTTTATTTCTTGTTGTCATAGAAACAGAATAAGAAAGCATTAATTCTTCATCCTTCATCAACTCTTTTAATATTGTTCCTTTACCTACACCAGAAGGCCCGCTTAATACAATCAAAAGTCCTTTTTTCATGCTTTATCTCCAATCACCGCGTTTATTATAGCACTATATACATAACTAGATAAGGTGCTATTCTGATTTTTGTTTATCCATTTCTTCAAATAATTTAGCAGGTGCATAACCTACATATTTTTTATATACCTTATTGAAATATTTATAATCTGATATACCTACCATCTCCGCTATTTCATACATTTTCCATTTTCCTTCTTTTTGTAATTCAACAGCTTTAGAAATACGATAATAATTCAAGAAATCATGGAAAGTATAACCAGTTTCTGCCTTAAACTTCGCATTTAAATGTGTACTCGATACTTCATATGCTTCACTCAAATCCATAATGGATATCTTTTCTGCATAATGCTCTGTAATATAAGCCAACATCTTTCTTGCATATTCATTTTGCATATCACTTTCTTTAGGAACAGCTAAGGACTTTACACTATCCATTACTTCCTTACGCGCATCCAATTTACTTTTTGTATCTTGGCTAGTAATACGCAATATACAATTCTTTAACTCCTCGAAATCAATAGGTTTGAGTAAATATTCCACAACACCTAAACGAATCGCTTCTTGAGCGTGACTAAACTCTGCATAACCACTTAAGATAATCGCATGATGCGGATAGATAGCTAAAGTTTTCTTTAGCATTTCAATACCACTCATCCCCTGCATGCGTATATCTGTAATCACTATATCTGGCCTTAAGGCTTCAATTAAAACTACCCCTTCTTCAGCTGAAGAAGCTTCCGCAATAATAGAACAATTCACACTAGTCCAATCCATTTGAAACTTCAGACCACGGCGAATAGGTCCTCATCTTCTACTAATATTACCTTATACATCTTCATCCTCCACTTCATATGGCATACGTAATATAACAATTGTGCCTTCATCAATATGGCTATTGATGGTTAAGCCATATTGTTCGCCATATAACATAGATAAAACTTTTTCTACATTATATAAACCTACATGTTTAATTGTTTCATCACTAACTTCTTCCTCAAAGCGCGCACGTATTTCTTTTAATTTTTCTTCGGTTATCCCTTTACCATTATCCTTAATGGTAAAAATCAATTCGTTATCCTTCTCTTCCGCTATAATTTGAATATGTAATTCCTTACCTTTAATAAAACCATGACGAATGCTATTTTCAATAATTGGCTGTAATAATAATTTAGGTATCATACAATCTAATAATTCATCAGGTATTTGAAATTCATAAGTTAATAAATTGTTATAACGAATCTTTTGTAACATCAAGAAATCACTTAAATAATCAATATCTGTTTCTAATCTAACCTTACTTTGCCCATAGTTAATGCTATAACGCATTAAGGTAGAAAAGGCTAATAACATATCTTGGGCTTTATGTGGATCTTCATCTATTTGAAAGCGTACAGATTCCATGACATTAAACACAAAGTGAGGATTGAATTGTTCTTCTAAATTCTTCACTTCCAAATCCCGCATCAGATCCCTCATTCCTCGCTCATTTAAACGTGTATATAAACGTGTCATTAGAATGATTAATATGCCTACTGCCACCAGCATCAACATAAAGAAACTACCAGCCATGCGTAGCATTTGTATATTGCGTTCAATGGAAGTTAAGGTATAAATACGTATTTCTGGATTTTCTATAGAATATAAACGTGTATACATCTTTTCTTTCTCAATGGTATAAATGCCATTTCTTTCAATTTCTAAATTCACCCTTCTTGCAGGAAACTTATCTCCAGGATCTTTTTCTAATTTAATGGAAGAAAAGATTGCGTTATTAAAACGATCTACAATTAATATCTCATCATTTAAATTATCCGCATATTCATCCATATTGCTAGTTTTCATATTTAAGAATAAATAACCTTCACACTCATTTTTTTCATTCACTATTTCTTTGGCAAAACTATAAAAACAATTTTGTTCTTGAGTTAGTTCAACATCGCATATCTGCGCTAATGTTGTTTCTGGTTTATTTTGCAAACGAGAAATCGTACGTACCACAAAAGGAGATGAAGAAAAATTTATTGTATTCCCACTCGTTAAATTACTTAATACTACCTCTCCATTACGATCTAATAAAACAAAGATAGCTTTAATATCTTCTTGATTCGCAAAAGAATATAAGCTTCTACTTAACTCTGTACGCGCGGATAAGTCTCCATCTAATGTAGAAAAAATATCCTTATTCTTTACTAATACATCACATTCTTTCTCATAACTATCATATTTATCTTGAAAGTAGGAAACAGTTTGTATATTACTTTGTGTATTTTGTCGAACAACAGTTAAGTAAAAATGAACCATAAAGAATAATACAAGCAGAAAAGCCATGGTAAAGAATAATACCATGGCATATTGAATAAACGATTTTTGTAAATATTCCTTATAGGTCTGTTTCTTTTTCATGAGGAATTATATTCATCAAACGCTAATGTCTTTTCCTCCAGAGAATTTAAAGAACAATAACAATGAGATGATACTTGTAATTGTAAGAATTGTAGAATATGCTGCTGCATTACCGAAATTACTACGTATAACTTCTGAATATATGGCAACAGTAAGTGTCATTGTCTTACTTGTATATAATATCACAGAAGAACTCAGTTCACTAATCAGCGTAATCCAGCTCATAATCGCTCCAGCGAGTACGCCAGGCATCATCATTGGAACCATAACACGTAAGAATGTTTTTAGTTGCGAAGCACCAAGTGAGATAGATGCTTCTTCTATACTTGGACTAATTTGTCCAATGATTACAGAAGATGAACGTATTGTATAAGGCATACGACGGATGGATAAAGAAATAATCATAATTAAGGCTGTACCACCCCAGAAGAATGGTGCTCCATTAAAGGCATATAAGAAGGCAATACCTAATACAGAGCCTGGCACGATATAAGGAAACATGGTTAAGGTATCTAATATCGTTGTTAAAATATTCTTTTTTCTTACACTTAAATAAGAAATCAAAATACCACAAATTACAACAATGACGATAGCCATCAAGCCATAGAGATAGGTATTCGTAATTGCTGCTGTACTATTCTTCGCTAAGATATTTTCATAATTTTCTAATGTGAATTCCCCTGTAAATAAGGATCCATTAATCGTTTTAATAAAGCTTGTTACAATAACTGTTATTTGCGGTAAAGCAGCCACAAATGTAATAAGATACGTGAATATATATGCTGCAATCTTCTTTGCCCCTTTAGCTTCTTGAGCTTCCATTGGTTTTAATGCTGTCATTGAGTATGAAAAATGGGAACCTAATAAACGTTGAATAAAGAATAACATTAGGGCAATCATAATAACGATTAAACATAAAGTTGCCGCAAAGCCATCACTTGTACTCATTTCCCCCATGAATTGTTGGTATAACATAGCTGGGAATGTTTTATATCCTTCACCAATAGTCATTGGAGTACCAAAGTCAGAGAATACACGCATAAATACCATTAATACTCCAGCTAATAAAGATGGCATAACTAATGGAAAGATAATCTTCGTTACACGTTGGAAGGCATTACAGCCTAACATTTCTGCTGCTTCATTTAAAGAATTATCTAAATTCTTTAAAGCACCAGAAACATACATATAAATTAATGGGAAAGATTGTAAAGAGAAAACTAATACAATACCCGCAAAGCCATATACACCACCAAATTTAATATTGAAGATCATATTGATGAAGCGCGTAAAGAAACCATTTCTACCTAATAATTGAATCCATGCATAGGCACCAATAAACGGTGGTGACAAATAGGACATAACAATTAAAATATTTAAAATGGATGAGCCTTTAATCTTAATTCCTCTAAGAATATAGGCCATAGGCACAGCAATTAAAGTAGATATAATCGTCGAAATAATAGTTACTTTAAAGCTATTCACCAAGGTACTCCAATAAAACTTTCTACCAAAGAATTTACCAAAATAACTTAAATCAAAGCCTTCTCCTGTATATAAACTGCGAATGATTAACATCGCTACAGGATAGATAACAAATATGATAAAGAAAGCTAGTAAGAACAGTGTGAGCACTGTCCACATATTGAACTTTTTCTCACCTGCATATCTCATCTGTCTTCCTCCCTAATAATTAATGGTCTATCTCCATTTTCATCAAAGAGATTCACTTTTGAAGTTTTAATTGTTAAGGTTACATCCTTACCATCTGGTAAGATTTCCCAGACTTCTGCATCTTGTACTGCCTCTATTTCTTCGCCATTATTTAATTCTAAGAAATAATGCATAGCTGTACCTAAGAATACAGAACTTTTTATTTTCGCTGGTATACCTTCTGTTCCATCTGTATGAATTCTAAATTCATCTGGTCGAATTGCACATAATGCCTTACTACCTTCTTTTGCCTCATCT
>JAFVFM010000110.1 GCA_017475415.1 Solobacterium sp. | reverse complement strand
GCGATTTGGAAATATTTTTCCATACCACCTATCATCAATAATTGTTTATAAATTTGTGGCGATTGTGGTAAGGCCCAGAATTTACCATTATAGATGCGTGATGGCACAAGATAATCTCCTGCGCCTTCTGGAGTAGAACGCGCAAGGATTGGTGTTTCTACTTCAATGAAGCCAGCTTCATCTAAAACATTTCGAGCAATCATACATACCTTATGACGTAATTTCAAATTATGTTGTAAAGAAGAACGACGTAAATCTAAATAACGATATTTCAAACGTGTATCTTCACTGGTATCTGTATCATCACTTAAATTAATTGGTGCTGTTTCAGCACGATTAATAATACTAAAATCTTTTACTAAAACTTCAATTTCACCAGTAGCCATTTTAGGATTCGCTTCTTTTCTTACTTGCACTTCACCTAAAACATTAAGAATATATTCATTTCTTACTTCTTGTACCTTTTCCGATAAGCTTTCATCGAAAGTCAATTGTACAATACCACTACGGTCCCTTAAATCGATAAAGACAAGAGAACCAAGATTTCTTCTTTTATTTACCCAACCAATTAATTCCACTTCTTTACCAGCATCGCTTTTGCGTAAAGTTCCATTTTCTATTACTTTCATGCATTCTTCTCCTTTATTGTTTTTACAATATCTTCCATAGAAACAGTTACCTGTTCTTTGCTTGTTGGCCATTTAATATTTACTGTATTTGCCTTAACTTCATCTTCACCTAGAATAATAATCGCTTTGGCTTTAGCACGATCTGCACTTTTGAATTGCGACTTAAGTGAACGCATTTGTAAATTACCATCCACAATTAAATCTGCCTTACGCAATTCATGCATCACTTTTAATACTTCCTTTTGAACAGATCCTAAGCCAATAACATAAGCATCTACTTCATCCTCATTGTTAAACGCATAGCCTTCATCTTTCGCTAAAGAGATTAAGCGTTCTAAGCCTATCGCAAAGCCTATTCCTGATAATTCAGGCCCGCCAAAGTATTCCACAAAATGATCATAGCGACCTCCACCAAAGATAGTTGCCTGAGCTGCTGAATCATCTCTTGTACTTACTACTTCAAATACCGTATGAGAATAATAATCTAAGCCTCTAACTAAATGATCATCAATTTCATAGGGAATACCTAAAGCGTCTAATGCAGACAATACACGTTCAAAGTAAGCCTTTGATTCTTCATTTAAATAATCAGCTAACTTTGGCGCATTTTTCATATAGTCTTTATCCTTATCGACTTTACAATCTAATACACGCAATGGATTCTGTTCAAGACGTCTATGACAATCGCCACATAAGTCATCTAAATGTGGTGTGAAATATTCTCTTAAAGCCGTGCGATACGCATTTCTACTTTCATCATCCCCTAAGGTATTAATGAGTACTTTAATATTTTGGATATCTAATTTTTTTACAATGTCATATCCTAAGGCAATGACTTCTGCATCTACTTCCGGTTCTTTAATACCGATATTCTCAATGCCAAATTGGTGGAATTGTCTTTGTCTACCTTTTTGTGGACGCTCATGTCTAAACATAGCACCAAGATAAAATAGCTTTGCCGGTAATTCCATAGAACCATAAAGCTTATGCTCATCAAAAGCGCGAATTACACCAGCTGTGCCTTCTGGCCTTAAGGCTAATGTTTCCGTTTCTGTACTAAAGGCATACATTTCTTTATTTACCATATCCGAGCTATCATTCTCACGTTTGAATACAGCTAAATGTTCAAAATATGGTGTACGTATTTCTTGGTAATGATACGCTTTTGCAATATGTTTCATTATGCTTTCTACTTCATTCCATTCTGCCATTTCACTTGGCAATATGTCATGGGTTCCTCTTGCAGTTTGATAATTCATACTTCCCTCCTATAAAAGAAAAACGTCCTCATCCAAGGACGCTATATGCGCGGTACCACCTTAGTTCATTCTTGCGAATACACTTTATCCTTAACGCGGTTAACGAGCTAATCTACTATATTTCAAATAGCCTTCTCCAGAGTGTCGACAAATCTATTCCTTGCCAATGCTTGCACCATACCATTGTCGCTAAATCAATTCCTAGTTTGTTTCTCTTTCCTCGAATTTACAGGCTGATTATAGCCTTTTTTTTCCTATTACACAAGAGAACTATTGGTTTTTCCTTTCCACAGAGATTACGCTTTCTATCTTTCTTACATTCGCAATAACATTATTAACATGCTCTACATCATGTACACGTAAGGTAATTTTTACTGTACTTGTTAATTTTTCATGATCCACTGTAGCACTAACGGATTCCATTGGTGCTTTACATTGCGAAATAACGGTAACGATATCCGTTAATAAGAAGTTACGGTCATGCGCTAATACAATTAAATCACTATCATATAAACGTTCATTATCTACATTATCCCATTCAACAGGAATATAGCGATTATCCATAGCCTTTAAATTCGTACAATCTTTCCGATGCACTTTAACACCCTGCCCTTTTGTAATATAACCAGATATTTCATCCCCATATACTGGCATGCAACAATGTGCTAAAGACATCTTCATACTTTCAATCCCTGGAACAATTATGCCATAAGAAGAAACATTATGATGTGCCTCACGATTCATCAATTTACTTAAGGCTTCACTTTCGCCTCTTCCTTTATGTGGCGTTAATTTTTCTACAACCAAAGTAGGATTAATGGACTTTACCGCTATGCCATACATTAAATCAATATAATTCGTTACACGGAAATCTTTAAAGATAGCTTCTAGCTTCTTCTTTTCCATATATTCTTTCGCATCAAAACCACGCTTGCGCAATTCATCTGCTAAAGCCTTTTCCCCTTCTGGTACCTTTTCTGCCTTCTGTTCTGTTTCCTTCTTCATTAAATAGGAACGAATCTTTGTCTTGGCTTGATTGGTTTTTACAATCTTTAACCAATCCTCACTAGGACCAGTACCCTTTAATGTTTTAATCTGTACAACATCACCCGTATGCAATTCTGTATTTAAAGGCACCATGGCATCATTTACGATTGCCCCAACTGTAGTATGCCCAACATCTGTATGAATTCGATACGCAAAATCAATTGGCGTTGCACCACTAGGTAAATCAATAACTCTACCCATAGGTGTCATGACATATACATTCGCCTCGAAGACATCATGTTGTAAAGTTTCCATATATTCTGAAGCAGTAGCTCCTGGATTCTCTTCTTCACTATAGATAGCGAAATTCTTAAACCAAGATAATTTATCTTCAATTTCTTTTTGTTCCGCACGATGATCATATTTCGTACCATCTTTATAACGCCAATGGGCTGCAACACCATTCTCAGCTATAGCATCCATTTCTTCCGTACG
>JAFVFM010000109.1 GCA_017475415.1 Solobacterium sp. | reverse complement strand
TCAAAATCAATGGTAAAGCAATACACAAACTCTTCATTAAGATGATATAGATTTCTTTTCTATATGTATTCTTAATTTGTTTCTTACTCATCCCTATAGACCTAAGCATTGCCGTTTCTTTTCTTCTTTCAGCCATGAGGGAAGATAAACTATTAAATATATTTAATAAGCTAATTAAAGAAACAATAATCGTAAAGACAATCATAATAATATTAATCATGGAACTGATAATCAATAAGCCATCTTGTGTTTCATTACCACGAGATAAATATAAAACCGGATTATCCCCTTCGCTATATACTTGTAATCGTTGCATTATCTCACTCGTATCTGCTATAGATTCATTCACAATGAAGGATATTTTGGTAAATCCATTACCATGTGGATCAATAAAGGATGCCTCACTTTGTGGGAAGATAAACCACATTCTTTCACTATGTATTTTAAAATATTTTTCCAAATCTTCTTTGTATAATACCGCATCTACTGTGACTTCTTTTTCCTCTTCCTTTAATATATCTTTTTCTTCATCATAGATGGATTGTTTCATCTTTATCTTATCTCCACTATGAATGTTTGTGGCTTGACTCACTTCATAAAAGCGATATTCTTTCGCTTGGCTACCACCAACCATATAATTCTTAGTGGAAATTTCTGCTTGATTATATAACATACAATGTATATCTTCTAAATGCTTATCAGAAGATTTTGCCAATTCAGCATAGATAGAATCATCAATGATCATCGCATTAAAATACTCAAATCCAGCTAGATAATCACCTGAATTTTCTTCTTGTATGTTATCTTCTCCTACATATAGGCTTACTATATCCAATATCCTTTGTTTATATTCTTCCGAAAGATAATTTTCATCTATGCCCCCCGCAAAGAATACCTCCCCATAATAATCAATATCACGAATACCATTTGTTTTTTGTAGTTCGTTATATACTGTTTCAATGATTTGATTTGGATTACTCATGAAATGAACAGCATACTCTTTTTCCTCTTCACTTTGTGCTTTTGGCTTATGCATTTTTTCAACAGTAACTGCATTAGCGTCCAATTTATATTCAACCATTTGTAAGATTTGTGTTGTTGCATAACTAATCGTAAATAAGATTACCCAAAAGCCCACTATCGCTCGAATAATACTTTTATTCTTTCTTTTTTCGTATCGTTCAAAGGCATGGGCCAACATAGCTTCAGCTTTTTTATATTCTTTCTTTCCTTTTTTTACTTTTTGATTTTCATTGCCGCGAATACTATCGATTACGCCAATTTGTGCAATCTTTTTCGCTGGTAGCAAAGAAGAAAGTAATGTAGTAATTACACTAAAAAGAACTACCATAAGTAACGATAAACCTTTTATTTTTAAGGTAATTGGTACACCATATTGTTTTACCAGTCCAGTATCTACTAAGCCAACTAAAGATGTAGTATACGGTTTTAATAATGTCATTCCCCCATAAATAAGAAGAAAGCCAACTAAGATACCTAATGGCAAAGCATAAAGAAGATGTAATAAGGCTTCAGCATAAATACTACTTCTTTTTTGTTTCGCGGTAGCACCTACTGCGCTAATCATTGCTAAAAAGGTACGTCGTTCATCATATGATAATTGGAAAATATTATAGATGAGAATTAAGGAAACAACAGTAATGAGTAAGATAAAAAAGATTTGTGCAATAAGAATAATACTATTTAATCCGCTATCAGAAGAACTCCCCGAAAAGGCCAACACCTTATTATTTATAGAAAAACGACCTTGACCAAGAATATCATTCATATCCATCCAGATAGGTGCTGCTTTCGATGTATCAATCGTATACATTCCATTAAATGTATCTTGATGCAAAACAGCTTCTTTGGATAATAAACTAATAGCCGTATAGGCCTCTTTAGCACCTAATTCATAATCCGGTACACTGATAAAGCCAACAATCGTAAAGTCTTGTTGAAAACCATTATCTTCATGTATTTCTTTATGTGTCGCATAAAAATCTTTATCTACTTCTGGATCAAAATAAGGAAAGCCAGCTGGTGCTTCTAAAGTTGTATTAGGTTTTAGTTCGATTTGTAAAAAAGGAAACATTGTAGTGGTTGTACCAAAATTTTCAATCAAGCGTTTAAAACAGGAAGTTTCTATTGTATCCCCTATTTGTATTGAAGAGCCATCTTCTTTTACCCGATTACTTAATACAATTTCTTGATCGTTTTCTGGTAGCCTTCCTTCTATTACTTGGACATTATTCCAATCAAACATCTCTTGTTGGTAATAACGGAGATTCAAAAAAGGTGTGCTTTTGTTTTGGCTTTTAGAAAAGAGTGTATAATCCAAATTCTCAGATACAGCGATATGATCAATATAGTCTAATTGCTTTATCTTTTCATATTCTTGTTGATTTACGTCATAAAAGGCTACGTGCCATTTGCCATAAGACATGCTCGCAACATTTTCCATATATTGCACAACCGAATCCTTACCCACAAATACACAGGTTAAAAGAGCTACCATTAGAATCATGGAAATACGCGATAGCCATGTTTTCTTCTTATTGGCTTTTAAATATTTATTTGTAATGGAGAAAATCACTTTATTCATGAATTACCTCTTTCATCATGAATGATTTTTCCATCGGAAAT
>JAFVFM010000108.1 GCA_017475415.1 Solobacterium sp. | reverse complement strand
TCATGGGTGGAAATAAATGAAGATGGGCAAACCTATATTTATGATCCTGAAATGGCACATACTAAGAAATATGATGCATATCATATCATACATAAAAAAGATTTCTGGTATAAGGTATCAGATCAAAAATCAATCATGAGGGACTAAGATGAAAAAGATTATCGTAGGAATTTTACTACTTACTTTATTTGGTTTTCTTGCCTTAGGAAATCAAAGGGAAGAGGAAGTTGCCATAAAACAAATAAGAGATATTCAACAAGAAGAAATAAAACTCTATCCTACTTCAGTTGAAGAAATACAAATTAGCAATCATACTGAAAAAGAAATTGAAGAAGTTAAGGTAGAGGATAAAAATATATTAACGAAATTACTTGTAGCTAACGCTAGTGCAGCATTTTCTACTGAGAATATTCAAAAAGAAGAAACTGTATTACGTGTGCGTTTTGCAGATGGGGAAGAAAAGAGTTTAGAAAATATACCTCTATTTGATATGGGGAGTTTATCTATTGAAAAAGAAGGAAATCTAGTTTATGCGAAATGGATAAGCTTACGCGATGAAGAAGCAGATACGAAATTAATCGAAAGTAAAGATCTTGAAGAAGAAGAGCGTCTAGCAATCGAAAAGAAAGCAAAAGAAGAAGCAGAAGCTAAGGCGGCTGAAGAGGCTCGTCTTTTAGCAGAAGCTGAAGCTGCAGCACAAGCACAAGCGGAAGCTGAAGCAGCGTGGGCTCTTCAACAAGCGCAAGCCATAGCAGCAGAGGCAGCTTGGGCTCAACAACAAGCGCAAGTTAATCAAGTTGAAGTTCAACCAATTATTGAGAATAATGATGAAGGTTGCTTAACTGGCGATATATTATTTGAGGGTGGCGAATGAGTAATATTATTTATATTCGTTATTTAAGAGCGTTTGCGGCATTAGCGATTGTGATATTACATACATTTTTTGCCTATGCAAGCTTACCTACATTAGATGTTGCTATGATACAGAAGGCAATGATGTTTCGAAATAGTATGCTATGGGCGGTTCCTGTATTTGTTATGGTAACAGGAGCTTTGCTGTTGGATAAAGATAAAGAAATTAGTATAGAAAAAATATGGAAGAAATATATCTTACGTATAGTTATTCTATTAGTAGTATTCACTTTGTTGTATATCGCATTTGATATCTATGTTTTAGGAAAAAAATTAGAAGTATTTTTTGTAATTTATTATCTACAAACACTTATTGAGGATAGTGGATGGGCACATATGTGGTATCTTTATATGCTAATTGGTATCTATATTGTTTTGCCATTATTCAAAAAGGCTGTCGCACATTTTTCGAAAGAAGAAATGGCATATCTACTTATTATCTTTTTCTTCTTCCTATCTGTACTTCCATTTATTGAGCAGCTTTATGGGAAAGCCTTAGGTTTACATATTCCGATTCAAGGGATTTATCCTTTCTATTTATTGTTGGGATATATAGTACATAAAGAGTATATTCGTCTTAAAGTAAGTATATCCTTTATCTTTTTGTTGGTATCTACATTAGGCATCTTGTTTTTGACAGGTATGTATCCTAATGCTAATGCATATTTAACTTTTTCTTCACCAGTTGTTGTTTTACAAGCCTTTAGTATGTATTCCTTGGTAAAAGGGATAGTAAAAGAAAAAGAAAATCGTTTAGTTGAATGGATGGATCAAGGTTCACTTGGTGTATATTTGTTACATTTAGTAGGCATTAAGCTTATCTTCTTAAAATTTAACTATGTACCAAATACATTGATTGGTGTAGCCTTAGTCGCTCTAGTAGTTTATCTATGTAGCCTAGGGTTAAGTTTAGTATATAAGAAACTATGATAGTATAGCGATAAAGGATTATGATAGAATATCTAGGTAATACAAATGGTATTACCTTTATTGTTTGGGAGTATGAGAAAGAATTTTGAACGAAATGAATTACAGCTCGCTGTAATTAAATTGGCAATATTGTTGATTAACACTTTTATTTTTGCCTATATATGGAATCACTATTACGCAAATCGAGTATACTACATTCCTTTCTATGGTAGAGGGAACTATGCAGTATATATGATTTTTATTGTTGTCTACTATTTCTTTGTAAAGTTATATGGTGGCTTTGAACTAAAAACGACAAGAGCTACAGAGCTAGCTTATTCCCATGCAGTAGCTTCCGTAATGACGGGTATTGTTATGTTTGCGATGAGCTGGTTATTAGTTCGTTATTTGCCACCGATATTACCAATGATTGTTGGTATTGGTTTATGGGTTGCGGCATCCATTGTATGGGCTAAACCAGCGAATTTATTGATGCGTAAAATTTATCCACCAACACGTACGGTAATTATCTATGATAATTTATTCGCTTTTAAAAAAGGTGAGGCCATTGCGAAGAATGTGGATTGGCGTTTTAAAGTTGTTGGGACAATTAATATCAATCAAGGAACAGAACGCGTATATGATTATATGGCACAAAATAATGCTAGTGCAGTTATGTTATGTGGTATACATTCTAGTCCACGTAATACGATCTTAAAATATTGCATAGCCCATAATATAGAAGTATATATACGTCCAAATATTGGAGACTATATTGTCAATTCTTCTAAGCAATTACAATTGGCAAATCTACCTGTAATGAATTGCCAACGCTCATCACAATCTTTATTCTATGCCATCATAAAACGTGTATTTGATATTGTATTCTCTATATTTGTATTGGCTGTATTAAGTCCGATATTAATTGTTGTCGCAATAGCGATTAAACTATATGATGGTGGACCTGTACTATATAGCCAAGAGCGTTATACAAAAGATGCGAAGATCTTTAAAATCTATAAATTCCGTTCTATGGTTGTAGATTCAGAAGCAGATGGTAAAGCGCGTTTAACAACCGTGAATGATGATCGTATAACGCCTATTGGTAAATTTATTCGTGCAACACGCTTAGATGAATTTCCGCAAATGTTAAATATTTTAAAAGGAGATATGTCTGTTGTTGGGCCTAGACCAGAAAGACCAGAAATAGCAGAACAATATGAAAAAGAAATGCCAGAATTCTCTTTACGTTTGCAAGTGAAAGCTGGCTTAACTGGTTATGCGCAAGTACATGGGAAATATAATACAAGTCCATATGACAAATTACAGATGGATTTAAAGTATATTGCTCGACAAGGCATAGCGACAGACCTAAGAATTATATTAGAAACCATAAAAATATTATTTATACCGGAAAGTACAGAAGGGATTTCAGAGGGTGGTACTACTGCTTCAGAACGTTTTGAATATGAAATATTAAACGATGACGAAGATGAATAAGAAAGCACTTTCAAAGCTAAAAATATGTGAATAAGATGTGAAAAAGGGCAAAAAAAGCCCTTTTTATTAGGTTTTTCTTAAGATTGAGGGTATAATGGCGAGGCCGTTTCAGGAGGTAGCTATATGAAGAAGTTATGGATAGTATGCTTAGTAATAATGGCTTGCATTTCCTCAAATTTAATGGTGGTAAATGCTGAAGAAGAAACAATTAAAGAAGAAGTGAAGGAATATAAAAGTCAAATAAACTTTCGTTCTATTCCTTCTACACAACCAACACTAAATGGATTTACTGTGCGTTTATATCGCAATGTATTAAATCGTGAACCTGACCAAAATGGTTTCACATATTGGACAGAGCGTTTAAAACAAAAAAAGGTAACGGGTATAGAAATCCTACAACAATTCTTTAATAGTGATGAATTAAAGAAGAAGAATTTAAATTCTACAAAGTTTATGGAACTGTTGTATCAAACAGCCTTGAATCGTAAAGCTGATGCGAGT
>JAFVFM010000107.1 GCA_017475415.1 Solobacterium sp. | reverse complement strand
TTGGCATCAATTAATTTAATGAGTAAGGGAAAGCGCTCATACTTTTGTGCAGAAGTACCTAGAATAGCCTTACCTTCTTTTTCTAAATATTCCAAAAAAGAAAGACTTTGTCCATTTTCTTCAACAAGTGATGGACCATCTTTATGTGCAGATAAAACCCAAGCTTCTGCTAAACAATCGCCTTCATAATCTAAGCCATATTCCTTTACCAATTTATTTCCACCCCACAAAAAATCCTTATATGCTGGGGATAATTTTTTCATCTTCATATCATTTCTTTCAAAACATACATATTCTAACACAAACTAATCTATTTCTTAATATTCACAAAGAAAATTAAAGATTATAATAAAGATGTAATCTTTTAGGAGAACAAATATGCAGCACAAAATGAAAAGAATAATGAATGTATTACTTACTTTATGCCTTAGCCTCACCTTTTTTATTACACCAATTAAAGCACAAGGAAATACCACTTCCTTCCTAACCAACTTATACCAGCAATGTTTAAATCGAAATCCAAGTAGTAATGAATTAATGTATTGGCAAAATCAATTAGAAACACGTAAACAATCTGCGTCTGAAGTAGTCTATCATTTCTTTAACAGTAAAGAATTTACGAAAGCTAATCCTTCGGCTTTAGGCCTCATTTCCAAAGCCTATATCGCCATTCTTTCTCGCGAAGGCTCATCAGCAGAAAAGAATTATTGGTTAAATCAATTCCGTCAAGGTAAGACAAAAGATAATCTACTTGTTGCCTTTACAGAAAGTAAAGAATTCACAAAACTATGTGAAAGCTATCAATTATACAAAGGAAAAATCAAAACTGACACAGATGCAGAACGCTTTGTGAAACGCCTATATCAACTATGCCTTTTACGCAAGGCGGATACTACTGGTTTGCGCTATTGGGCAGACTCCCTAACCAAAAAAAGTAAAACAGCAGCTTCTGTAGTCTATGGTTTTTTCTATAGCCAAGAATTCTTGAACCGAAATTTAAGTGATGCTTCCTTTATTCAAACAGCTTATCAAACCATATTGAACCGCCGTGCCGCACAAAATGAAATAGACTATTGGCAATCCATTCTCGATCAAGGCTTTAGCCGTTTATATCTACTTAAAGGCTTTGTACAATCGAAAGAATTTGCCCAACTAGCTTCACTTTATCAGATTCAACAAGGCAGTTTAGAATTAAAAGATGTATGCGATAAAAATGAAGCCATTACTCGTTTTGTATCACGTTTTTACCAAAAAGGCTTAGGAAGAAATGCGAGTCATATTGAAATACATTCCTACGTCGCTCCTCTTGTATCGAAATCTTTAAACGCTATTGAATTCGCTAAAGGAGTCTTATTAAGTAGCGAGATGCAAAGAGAAGTGAATAACCAACAGGAATTCGTACGTCGTGCATTTCGTACAATGTTAAATAGAGAACCTAGTAATAATGATGTAATTTCATTTTCTGCCTTATCTAAACAACAAATCGTAGATTCTATTGCCAAAAGCCAAGAATATAAAAATTTAGCTACTTCTATTCGCCTTGTTTACCCTACTCCAACCGTATCACCAACCCCCCAAAAGACAACAAATATAGTAACCAATCCCGCGAAAACAATATATTTAACTTTTGATGATGGCCCTGGCCCTTATACCGATTCCTTATTAGCTACTTTAGCGAAATATAATGTTAAAGCCACCTTCTTTGTGACATCTGCTTATCCTGCTTATGCTTATTGTTTAAGGAAAGCCCACGAACAAGGTCATACCGTTGCCGTACATACCGCAACACACCAATATAGTACAATTTATCAATCTTCCGCGAATTATTGGGCTGACTTTAATCGTCAAAATCAAATCATTTACGAACAAACCGGTAGTTATACCAACTTATTCCGTTTCCCTGGTGGTAGCTCAAATACCGTATCTCGAAATTATAATCGCGGTATTATGACGCGTTTAGCTAATGAAGCTAGACAAAAAGGGTACCTCTATTTCGATTGGAATGTTTCTAGTGGTGATGCAGGTGAAACAACGAATACAAATGTCGTTTACCAAAATGTAATTTATGGTATTCAAGCAAATACAAATAAAGGCTTGAGTTCCGTTGTTTTACAACATGACACCAAAGCCTTTTCCGTTCAAGCAGTTGAAAATATTATTCGCTGGGGCTTAGCTCAAGGTTATACCTTCCTAGCGATTGATTCTTCTAGCCCTACTGTTCATCATTCTATTGCGAATTAAATGAATATTTCCTAGGTTACTACCTAGGAAATTTTTTTAATATATAATAAGCGCTTCGCTCTACGCATCATTACCACTTCATTTTCTTGAATGAGGATTTCCTTTTCTCCATCTCCACTAATATACATTTCTCTATCACATGTAACTTTATATTTGTCTTTTGCGGATATAACACGACTATGAATATCATAATCAAAACCACAGATAGGTGTAGCTTCAAATAAATCTAACTCACTATCGATAATTGCTCCACCTGCAGATAAATTAAAACCAGTTGAACCTAATGCACTACATACAATTAAGCCACTCGCTCTTGTTTCCATAGCCTTCTTTCCATTTTCATATGTCAAAGTAAACACCCCTGTTGTCATACGTCTAGAAAAGGCTACTTCATTGATGGCTAAACCAGTTCTACTATCATCTACATAATAAGAAATTACTGTATGTTTACGACAATTCTCTTTTGGCTTTTCTTGTAATATCTTTACAAAGTGTTCTTCATAATTATCGCGATTCATATTCGTTAAAAAACCAAGGTGGCCTGTATTAATTCCTACAACAGGAATATCCATATGGTAAGCTAAACGAGCACTACGTAAAAAAGTACCGTCACCACCAAGAGAAACAACCAAATCATATTTCTCATTTGGTAAAAGCTTGCCTTTACTTTCATCAATGACATATTCATTGCCACTAGCCTTAATCAATTTACAAATATGATCTAAGACCTTCTTCGTCGAGCGTCTTGTCAAATTCGGTACAATATAAATCCTCATAACCCCATCTCTTTCAATATTGCTTTCGCGCTATTTAATCCAGCACGCATAGCCCGTACTACTGTATCTGGCCCCAGTGTATCATCACCTCCAGCATAAACATGATCCATACTTGTTTTACCATCTTCATTTACTACATAATAACCATGTTTATTTACCACAAGATCTTTTTCTTTTGTGCTTAATAAAGGATCATTATTAAATCCCAAAGCTAATACAACAGTATCTACATCCAAGAAGATATGAGGATCATTTGTTTCAATTGGTCTTCTTCTACCAGATTGATCCACTTCACCTAGTTTCATTTTTACGCATTCAGCCTGTGCTACGCGACCATCCTTACCAATAAAGGCTACTGGATTATGTAATGTTAAGAATTCTATGCCTTCTTCTAAAGCATGATTTCTTTCTTCACTACATGCGGGCATTTCCTCTTCTGAACGTCTATATATAACCGTAACTTTTTCCACTTGTTTTAAGCGTATAGCAGAACGTGCTGCATCCATGGCTACATTACCACCACCACAAACTAAAACATGCTTACCACATAATGGGAAATGTCTTCTTCCTTCTTCATCCATTTCTGCCATATTGATAGCCGTCAAGAAACGATCCGCCTTAAATACACCATCTAAGTCTTCGCCTTCTACATGCATGTCATTGGCAAGTCTAGCACCTATGCCTAAAAATACAGCATCATTTTCTTTTTGTAAGGTAGCTAAATTAATATCTTTTCCTACTTTAATACGTGGCACAAAGGTTACACCTAATTCTTTTAATTGACGTATATGTTCAACTATCATTTCTCTAGGTAAACGATAAGAAGGTATTCCCCAGTTCATTACGCCTCCTAGTGCGCTATTCATATCATAAATCGTCACATCTACACCTGCTTCTGCTAAACGCATTGCACAAGCCATGCTCGCTGGCCCACCACCAACACAAGCTACTTTCTTTCCGGTAGACTTTACTTTTTTCTTTTTGGTTAAACCATTATTTGTAGCCCATTCCGCAATGAAGCGTTCGATTGCCCCTATCGCTAATGGTTCATCTATTCGATTACGAATACAATTGCCTTCACATTGTTTTTCATGTGGGCATACTGTTCCACAAATATCCGGAAAACAGGAACGACCATCAATGAGTTGAAAGGCTGCTTTATAGTCCCCTTCCTTTACTTTCTGCATAAAATCAGGAATACGATTATGAATTGGACAACCTTCTCTACATAAAGGTTTAGGGCAATTTAAACAACGCGCAGCCTCTTCTTTCACCTCTTCTTCCGTATAATTCGCAATAAATGGATAGAAATTATGCTTTCTAATTGCCGCATCAACAACATCCATTTTTATTCTTTTCGTTTTTTCCATCTTTTTACTCCAATTTTTACCATAAGTATAGCACTCTTTTTCCTTACTACGTAACGTATAAACTCTATATTTCACTATATGAGTTTGTTATAATGAGAACACGAAAGCGAGTATATTTATGAGTGAAAATCAAAAAGGGACATTTGAATTAGAAACCATCTATAAGGCAATTATCGATAATATGCAAGATGGTGCCTATTTTGTAGATAAAAATAGAAAAATATTATTTTGGAATAAAGCTGCAGAAACGATTACCGGTTACCACGCAGATGAAATTATAGGGAAGGACTGTCCTAGTTCTAACTTAAGCCATATTGACGAAAATGGAACACCACTTTGCCAAGTAGGCTGCCCACTTTTCGCTACAAATATTGATGGCAAACAAAGAAGAGAACGCGTATTTGTAAGACATAAGGATGGACACCGTATTCCATTACAAGTTAATATCTTTCCTATCCAACAAGATAATGACATCATTGGCTCAATTGAAATCTTTACCCAAGATTCTCCTACAAAATACGATGATGAATTAATCGAACATCTTTCTGGTATTGCGATGCACGATGCATTAACGAAATTACCAAATCGTAGATATTTAGAAAGCTTCATTAATTTCAAATTAGCTCAACTCAAGCGTTTTAGACAAAACTTCGCTGTTGTTTTTGCAGATATCGATAACTTCTCTACCTTCAATAACACTTATGGACATGAGGCTGGTGATGCTGTATTAACTAATATTGCGAATACCTTTATGAAAAATACAAAAAAAGACGATATGATTGGCCGTTGGGGTGGTGAAGAATTCGTTGGTGTATTTACTCTACATAATGAAAATGAAGCTACCATTGTAGGAGAAAAATTAAGGCTAGCTGTTCAAGCAACAGAAATCAATTTCAACGATACCACTTTAAATGTAACAGTATCTGTTTGTGTTACTGTAGCTAAATTCGATGACACAATTGAAACCTTAGTAGAACGCGCTGACTTAAATATGTATCAATCCAAAAAGAATGGTAAAAATCGAGTTACTGCTGACTGAAAATGAAACTAATCTTAATTGAGCAAGATAAAGTTGTATTCCAAACGGAACAAAAGTGCGATAAATATAACTTTCCTACCCTATTCAATGAATATCGAATGGCGCATATACAAAATCCTACTATCGAAAATAAAACAAATGCTGCATATCGCTTTTATATCAGTAGCGATACAGCCTCTTTAGAAACATTATATAAACTTTTTGGCAAACAAAACTATATTGAAATAGATTGTTTAAAAGAAGCCGATTTATCTGCCCTAGATGGAAAATCATTTCATGACATTTACCAAAAAGCAAAAAAGAAATGGAAAAGGAATATACCTTTAAATGATAAACAAGAAGTTCGCTTATTCTTAAATGAATTAGAGAAGAACGACGAGGATTCTGTACTGATTACAACCGAAACAAAAATCCATTTACTTATTAGCCTACTAAAAGAAATGGGCTATCTCATCGAAAAACCCCGTTTATTTGGAAGCAAACCTTTAGATCGTATCCGTGCAACAAAAAAACATATGCACTGCGGCAATTGCCAACACAATTGCCTATTGACTAAACCCAAATGTGATATTGGTAGAGATAAGGCGAGAATGAGAGGAATTAAGTTCGAGTAAAGCTCGAACTTTTCTCTTGTTGATTGCGATAAAATACTTTACAATAGCCTTTCAAGATATTGTATAATGAATTCAAAGAAATGAGGGAAAAGAAGAATGAATTTATTACAATTATTATTAGGCTCTTTGACATCTAATAACTCATTAAATTCTATGTCAAAGAAAACAGGCATTTCTACAAAACTAATCTCTAAATTAGTACTCTATGCAGTACCATTATTGATTAGATATATGACAAAGAATGCCTCTTCACAATCTGGTGCACAATCTCTATTAAGTGCTTTGACTCAACACACAGGCACAAGATCTATGGCTGAACAAATTGATGAAGTAGATGAAGAAGATGGTGGCAAGATTATCAACCACATTCTTGGCGATGACAAGGATAAAGTTGTTACAACATTAGCTGATGAAACAGGCTTAAATGGTGAAGAAGTAACAAAGGGTTTAGGTGCTTTAGCTCCAGCTTTATTAACAGGTTTATCTGCAGCTACAAATAGCGCTTCTTCTAACAACAGCTTAGATTTAGGTGACTTAATGGGTATGTTTGGTGGTAGCCAATCTTCTGCTTCTAGCAGCTTAGGTTTATTAGGTTCCTTATTAGGCAGTGTAATGCAACCAGCACAAGAAGAAAAACCACAAGGCTTATTAGGTTCATTATTTGGTGGCAAGAAAGAGGAAGAAAAACCACAAAGCTTATTAGGCGGTCTTTTCTCTGCTGCTCAACAACAACCACAAGCTACACCAGACGCTGATGATTTATTAGCTAGCTTATTAGGTGGTGGCCAACAACAAGCAACAAGCGGCATGGCCAACCTATTCGGTAGCTTAATGGGTAGCGGCCAACAACAAGCTTCTGCATTTGATGGAAGCGACTTATTAAATGCTTTATTAGCATTAAAGAAATAAGTAATAAAATCACAAAGAAAACGATACGTGCTCCTATTTAGAGTTAACGTATCGTTTTTTTATATCTGTTCAATATAATTTCTATATAAGCGTCTAAACAAATAGAGGGATACCATTAGGGATACTGCTTCAGCAATCAAGAATGAAAACCAAACATTATTGATATTGCCTGTTAAAGATAATAACCACGCAACAGGAATCAGAATTACAATTTGTCTAGCCACACTTGTAATCAAGGAATAGATACCTTTGCCAAAGGCTTGGAAGGTAGATCCTAAAATAATACTTGCTGCGGCGATAGGAAATTGCAAAGAAATAATTCGTAAAGCAGGAATACCAATTTCTAGCATTGCATCGGAGGCTTTGAATAATTTTAATAAAGTTTCCGGAAACACATTCATCACAATTGTACCCACACTCATTACCCCTATCGCTAAGACTAAGGCAAATTTCAATGAGCCATTGATACGATCCTTTCTCTTAGCACCATAATTATAGGCCAATACCGGTACCACTCCACTATTTAAACCAAAGATTGGCATAAAGAAGAAGCTTTGGAGTTTAAAATATACACCAAATACTGCATTAGCTGTTGTACTAAAGGTAATAAGTATCTTATTCATCATAAAATTCATAAGCGAACCGATAGACATCATTAAGATAGAAGGTATACCAATCTTATAAATTCTTTTGATCATCTCTAGATTCGGTTTCAAAATTTCTTTTACGCTCAATACAATTTCATGATTCTTTGTCAAATTAAAATATAAACCTAAACTAGCTGCTACAATTTGACCAATAACCGTAGCTATAGCTGCACCTGCAACACCAAATTTTGGTAAACCAAACATACCAAAGATAAGAACAGGATCTAATACGATATTAATGATTGCCCCAGTAGCTTGCGTATACATACTATAAATCGATTGACCTGTAGATTGTAGTAGTTTTTCAAACATCATCGAGAAGAATAGCCCAAAGGATATACAATTCACTATACGCAAATATGCTGTACCATTTTCTACAATATAAGGAACATTCGTCTGTCCAGATAAAAAAGGCTGAGCAAGGAATAAACCAATAAAAAGAAATAATAAAGAATTCCCAATTGTAAGAAATAAAGATGTATTTGCGGATTGATTTACTTGATCAAAACGCTTTTCCCCTAATGATTTCGATAAGATTGCATTTACACCTACTGCTGTACCTGTTCCAAAGGCTATCATTAGATTTTGTAAGGGAAAGGCTAAAGCAACTGAAGTTAATGCATCTTCCCCTAATCGCGCAACATAAATACTATCTACAACATTATATAAAGCTTGTACAAGCATAGATGCCATCATCGGAAGTGACATCGTTAAGATTAATTTTTTTATTGGCATAACGCCCATCTTGTTTTCTTTTTCCATATATCCCTCATTTTTTTGCTTCACAATTTTACATAATTTTCTTTTTTTCAACAAGACCATTGGTCAATTTTTTCTGTACATTATTCCTTCTTATTCGTTATAATTTTAAAGATGAACAAAGAAGAAAACCAATATTCACGTACCGCCCTCATTTTAGGGGATGATGCAATAAAAAAATTAAGAAAAAGTCATGTAGCTATATTTGGCATTGGTGGTGTTGGAGGTTACGCAGTAGAAGCTTTAGCACGAATTGGTGTAGGCAAATTAGATTTAATTGACCATGATACAGTGGCCATTTCTAATCTCAATCGACAAATTATTGCCACACATTCTACACTTGATAAGCCAAAGGTAGTCGCTATGAAAAAGCGTATAGAAGATATCAATCCAAACACCATCATCAATACTAATCAATGTTTCTATTTACCAGAAGAAAAAGAAAAATTCGATTTTAAACAATACGATTATATTATCGATGCCATTGATACGGTAACAGCGAAGCTAGATTTAATTGAAACAGCCATTTCTTCAAATACACCTATCATTTGTGCTATGGGTTGTGGTAATCGCATAGACCCAACACAAGTAAAAATATTAGATATTTATAAAACTAGTGGTGACCCTTTTTCTAAATTTATGAGTATAGATCTCAAAAATAGAGGCATAAAAAAGCTTACTGTTGTAACATCAACAGAATTACCTATTCCCACAAAAGAAATTGAAACGAGTATTGAGATGGGCAAAAGAAGAAGTATCCCAGGCTCTAGTGCCTTTGTGCCAGCTGCTGCAGGACTTGCCCTAGCCTACTATGTCACAAAAGAAATCATCGCAAAAGAATAGTAATCTTTACCACTATTCTTTTTTATTGGAATCCATATCTGACAAAGAAACGCTTAAATCCTTGTAAAAAACTCAATTGCCCAAGGCAATTCACCTACTAAAGCCTGCGTAAAATATGGCTTTAAAGATTACTCTTCCTTCTATCGTGCATTCAAAAAAGAATATGGCTATTCCCCACCAGAAGAAAGCCGCAAGCTTGAATAGGCCTGCGGCATATTTTTATTTTTTCTTATAGTTGAAATCTGGAATCTTATGCCAGCGTTCTCTAAAGTAATGCGCAACATATTTAGGTTTGCGATCTCTTGTGAATAAACCTTTTTTATTACCACCAACACGTAATAAACCTTGGCTAGTTGCGAAATCCGCAAAGTTCCATACTTGTTCCCCAACAACACATTTGCATTTATCTAATACAGCATTATTCGCTTTATAGTAATCTACTTGATATTCTTCTGTATAAAGTACAGGTGTAGTATCATGCATACCAGCTACTGTATCTGCACCATATTCCGTAATAACAACAGGCTTATTGAGCTTAGCCCATCCTTCTAATTCTTGTTCAAATGCCTTCATTGGCCAATCTAAGCTTGGGCCACCAACATACCAACCATAATAACGATTTAAACAAATAACATCTGATAATTTAGCAGAACAATCCACCTTTGGTGCATTCGCCATTTGTACACTGACTAATGTACAAGGGCGTTTTTGTGGGTCTAATTTGCGTGCTAAATCAAATAGTGGTTTAAAGTATTGATAAGCTCCTTCCGAGCCAGAATCTGGTTCATTTGCGATACTCCACAAGACAACACAAGCATGGTTCTTATCTCTAGCAATTAAATCACGAATTACTTCTTTATGATGTTCTTGCGTTTGTACACCATGTTCCTTATCAAATGTACCGATACGTTCCCCATTAAAGTTAGCACCACCACCAAATTGTAAATTTACACCAACAGCTGTCGTTTCATCAATTACTACAATACCTTCTTCATCACATAGACGCATCATTTCTTCGCTATATGGATAATGTGATGTTCTAAAGCTATTCGCACCTTGCCATTTCATGATAGAAATATCTTTAACATTCATTGGCATATTCATTCCACGGCCATTAGGGAAGGTATCTTCGTGCTTACCATAACCTTTGAAATAGAATGGTTTACCATTAATTAAGAATTGTGTACCCTTTACTTCTACAGTACGCACACCATATCTTGTTGTATATACATCTTCACCAAATGTAATTTTTACATCATATAGATATGCTGCAAGAGGTTGCCATAGATGAACATTCTTAATCGTAAGTTCACCTTTTGCACCATCTGCACTAGCTACTTTTCTACCATTTTTATCGAAGACCTCAATCTTGCAATCGCCTTTTCCTTTTGTGGCAATTTCATAACTAATCTTTGCGCCTTTTCCTTTTACAGAAGGAACTAATGTAACATCTTCAATATAATTCTTCGGCGTTGTATAAATACGTACGGAACGATTAATACCACAATAATTGAAGAAATCGAAGTTTGGATGATTCTCTTTCTTCGCTCCAACAGCGTCTGTTAATCCGCCAAACATACCACCAAACATCGAAGCTTTACCACCTACTGGTAAAGTTGTGTAGTCAATAACATTATTCACTGCGATAGTAAGTAGATTTTCGCCATCTTGAATATATTCACTCATCTCTACTTCAAATGGTAAGAAACCACCCTTATGCTCACAAATGAGTTCTCCATTCAAATAAATCTTTGCGTAATGAGATACAGCATCTAAGCGTAATACTACTCTTTGTCCTTCTAACAAAGCCTTAGGAAGCGCAAATGTTCTTTGGTAGAATACCCAACCATAATGGTCACGAATCGCAATATCATCTTTGATATCGTTATACGATGCAGGTACTGGCATAGTCATTGCATTCTTCAATGGCTTTTCATACCATTTCTCTTCAAATCCCTTTTCATTATCTAGGCAAAATGCCCAAACACCATCTAGACTCATTACAAATCTTGATGCGGTCATTTCTGGATATAACATGATTTATTCTCCTTCCGTCATATCATGATGATTCCATTTTCATCTGGTTTCATCGGTACAGCAATCATCCAATCAATAAAGCCAAAGGCAATCGATATTCCCGTCCAACATATCGCTATATATAATAGCCCCTTAATCCAATGTTTCGCATAGAAATGATGTGCCCCTATAATACCCAATAGACAAAGCCATAAATAAGTCTTTCTCTTTACTGGTAGCTTTTTATCATACTTATCTCGCATGGCATAATAGCGATCAATTAAACTAGCGAATATACCATGCTTAAGAGTTCCTTCTTTTTCCTGTAGATCACTAAGTTCATCTTGAAGCGCGATGAGATCATTAATCTCACCGCGCTGTAAATCTGTATGTTTTTTTTCTCTTTTCTCTCTACTCTTTTTGCCCATTCAGATGATTCATCCTTATCCGTTATGTGCAGCTTTGATTTCCGCAATCTTTTCACGGATTTCATCCATCTTTTCCTTCGTTAATGGATATTTTTGCATACAGACGACATTGAAGAGTAAGCCAATTACCATCATACCGTATGTTAGGAATACACCAACATAGAGTAAGCCTGGTGAATATGGTGTATCTACATCAGGCATCTTTTCTCTAAAGCCAATTGCAGCTAATAATAAGCTCGCAATAAATGGTGCTAAAGAAGAAACCAATTTATCGACAAATGAGAATAATGTTCCCATTAAACCTGGCACATAACGGCCACTACGATATGTTTCATAATCTGCACAGTCGGCTGTCATAGGAATAACGATGTTACCGGCAACACCTTGGAAACCACCTGTAACAATAGTTAATACTAATAATGCGATGGTAAAGAATGTCCAACCATTAAAGCCATCATAGCCTGGTAAGCCGAAGCTTCTAGGATTACCAAATAACCACAATAATGCCATTAAAACATTACCAATTAAAGCTACCCAGCTACTTAATAACATTGTTTGTCTTTGACCATATTTACCAGCGAACCAACCTAATAATATGATTACAAATACCACATTACCAATTGATGTCCATAAGCTAAAGCCACCCGACAAAGCATAGTTCCCTACTACTATGCCATACATAATAACGGTAATTACACTTGTTTTAGCCGCATTAGCGAGTTTATCTGTAGAAGCAGATAAGACAAGCATTTGAATCGCTTTATTGTTTTTGATTACTTCCCAATAATCACGGAAGCGAACACGAACAGGTTCACCTGTACCAAAGTATTTAATATTATCCTTTGGCCAAATGGAGAATACTGCAATAGCTGTAAATACAGCAGAAATCAACGCAAGAGTTCTCCATAACTCATGATATAATGCGATATCCGCAGTAAAGCCACCATATTTAGGAGCCAAATAAGAAGATACCCACATTTGTCCACCCATGAATAGGATTAAATTGAAGATTGTATCAAAAATCGCAAAACGTGGACGTTGAACTGGATCATTTGTCAAACAGCTTTGAGCCGATTTTGTAACTACACATTGTGCAGTATAACCTAGATAATAAATTGCATTAATGAAGATAAACCAGAATACTCTAGCTGCACCTTCTGGAATACTAGGTGTAACATAGAACATTAAGAAACTTGTAACGAAAAGAATAATGTTACCAATTATCATATATGGGCGATTCTTACCAAATTTACCATTTGTTTTGTCTAACATATAACCCACAAATGGATCGGTTACACCATCCCAAATACGCATAATCATTGAGAAACTACCTGCAAGAACTACACCTAAGCCTACCCAGCCATTGATGTAATATGCAATGAAGTTCATCATGAATAAGTACAAGTTTGTAGCTGTGTTATTTAGCGTAAAACCTGCAATGCGCCACAAAGGAACGCGATGAATGCCATTACCGACATCATACTTGTTTTCTGCCATTTTCACATCCTCCTTATTATGTTTTTTTGTGATTTAGCATAAATCTAATATTATTGTAAACGATTACATTAGTTTATACAAATTGCAAATATTGTTGTTAAATATGGAAAAGTTGCTATAATAAGCGCTTTCACTGATTATTCACTTCCGACGAGCTCGTAACTTTCGCTTACATTAAAGAGTTCTTCCTCTAGCTCTTTGCTAGTTAAATAACCAATAAATTTCGTTTGTAAAGAGAAGCCTTTTGTTGAACCAAATATCTCTTTACCACAAACCTCTATATTCGCTATTGAAACTTCATCATGCATATCTTTCTTTAAATCACTATAGCGAATAGCACTATAAAAGGTAAATGGTTCAATGCCTTCTTTACTTACTTCTATTTCATAACAATCATAGAATTTATTTACTTGTTGTAGCTTCACTACATCCTTTTGTATAAATAGATATTGTTTATATGGTTTTATCCTATAGCTTAAACCCTCTTCCATACTATCTTTAAACATATTTTCTATTTGTTCTTGAGATTGTACTTGAATCGTTTCTATTTCTTTAGAAGAAAGATCTTCTAAGCTATCTATCCATTCATTTAAACCTTCCACCATTATTGTTTTCTCATTTGTTAAAAAAGCATAGCCTAGTTTGTCTTCAATGGATAAAACAATCTGATCGCCATTGCTTAGATTTTCATTTTTAGATATATAGATGGGAACATCTTTTAATTCCCCAACATTTTGATTCTCTATCTGTATATGCGCTAAGCCATTTATTCCTTCAAAAGATATTTCTACTGCATCAAAAAAAACAACTTCTTCTTTATGTATATGTTTATAAAGAATACTATTCTGATTCATTACTTGATATCCAACAAGAAAAACTAAAGTCATCAAGGAAAGAAGAAATAGAATAATAGAAAAATGAAGATGCCTTTTCTTCTTTAACACAATACTTCTATCTGTATCCGCAATGCTATTTTCATATTGTTTTTGATAACCGCAAAAAGGACAAGATAAACTATTCCTTTCTTTATCGTAATCTAAACTACCTCCACAAAAAGGACAAATTAAAGCCGTTTTATTCTTTTCTTCCATAATCTTGAATATTATACAACTCTATAGAATGTAGCGCATAAAAAATCTATCTCCGCTTGGAAGTTAGCCTTTTGTTTATTTAAATAAAGTCACATGTGTAAATACACTTGCTAATGAATACGCTACTGTACTCATCATCTTAATAAAAATATCTAAGGCAACACCTACAACATCCTTACGTGTATCACCTACTGTATCACCTGTAACTGCAGCCTTATGGGCAGCTGATCCTTTTTCACTTCCAACGACAGCACCACTTTCAATATATTTCTTCGCATTATCGAAAGCTCCACCTGAATTACCCATAAAGATAGCCCTAGGAATGGCAGTAATTGTAGCACCAACTAACATACCACCCACAAAGTTAACTCCAAATAACACACCTCCAATTACTGGTACAACCATCGCTAAGATACTTGGTACAAGCATCTTTCTTAAGGCAGTATTCGCAGCCATTTCAATCATTTTATTATAATCAGGCTTTACTTTTCCCTCTAATACACCTTCTATAGATAATTGACGATCACCCTCATCCGCCATTAGTTTCGCTGCATCGATTGTATTATCCGTTAATAAGGCGCTAAAGTATTCTACTAAACCACCACCAATAATGCCTCCAGCGATAACTACATAACTAGCGATATTCAAAATCGGTTCAGCTTGATTTGTTGTATAGTTAGAAACATATGCCACAATTAAGGATACTGTTGCAAATGTAGCAGAACCAATAGCGAAGCCCTTACCAATCGCTGCGGTAGTATTTCCTACAGCATCTAATTTATCTGTAATATTTCTAATTTTATTATCAAGATGACAAGATTCTGCAATGCCACCTGCGTTATCTGCAATTGGACCAAAAGCATCTATGGATACTGTTGCCCCAACAAAACTTAGCATTCCTAAAGCCGATATAGCAATACCATAGGTACCACATAAACGCCCAGATAAGAATAAGGCAACCCCAATCACAACAATAGGTAATAAACAACTACGTGAACCTATCGCATCCCCCTTTGTAACAACGAAGGCTTCCCCTTCATGAGCAATCTTCGCCAATTCTTGTGTTGGTTTGAAATCTGTACTTGTATAATATTCTGTAATTGAGCCAATTGCGATACCACTAATAATACCTAATACAGTAGAAATCCATGGAGATATCCAGCCAAAACGGAAGCTTTCATATAAGCTTACTTTAGAAAATATAAAATATGCAGATGCAAGGCCTAATATTAAGGTAATCCCCGCAGAAATCCAAGTCGCAAGATTTAATTCTCTACTTGGATTATCACTCATCTTCTTCATCGAAATATAGAATAATCCAAAGAAACAAGATAATAAGCCAAGCCCTGCTAATATAACAGGATAAAGAATGGTAGCTTGAAAGGTTTCTTGCGTAACACTAGAGCCATATACAGAATAAATCGATACAGCTATCATAATGGAACCAGATATTGTTGCCACAAAGCTTTCTAACAAATCGGAGCAATTCCCTGCAATATCATTTACATTATCACCAATAAAATCAGCAATAGTATTTGGTACACGAGCATCATCTTCTGGTAAATCATGTCGTATTTTACCTAAGATATCTGCAGAAATATCTGCTGCCTTAGTATAATTACCACCTGCCACACGATTAAACATTGCGACAATCGAACAACCCAAAGAATATGCTGTAATACGTGTAATATAAGGATTACAAGGCATATTCGTTAAGAAACCTGTTCCCTTAGCACTTGGATCAACACCATTAAACAGCAATAAGATGATAACCACTCCTAATAAACCAAAAGCTTGAACAGATAAACCACTAATGGAGCCTCCTAATAAAGCTACCTTAACAGTTTCACCAATAGAAAGTGTAGTGCGGGCAACATTTGTTGTACGAACATTAGCATAAGTAGCACTACGCATGCCCATAATACAAACAGCCGAGCTCATCAAAGCACCTAACACAATAGATAAGCCACTACTTTTTTCTACAAACAAACTAAATACTATCGCTAAGGCTAATACAACAAAGCCTATCGATTTAAATTCCGTTTTAATAAATGTGTTCGCACCAGAACGAATGATACCAGATAATTCCTTCATTTCCTCTGTTCCTTCATCCATGCGTTTGATTTTGTTGTAATTAAAAAAGACATAGGCAATTACAACTAAACAAATGATTAGTATACTTAAGTAATACATAAGGGACCCCCTTTAAGTAATTTCAATTCCATATATTAACACAATTTTCTTATAATGTGAAAAAAATCTCATGTAATTTTCTATCCTAATCGTATAAAATAAAATTAACAAGGTAGGATAATTTTATGACAGATAGACAATACAAAATCATGCATATCACAATGCGTTTTAGTGGAGGAATTTTTACTTTTCTACAAGATTTAACAGAGGGCTTATGCAATGATTTCCAACAAACCATCATTTATGCAGCATATCCAAATATGCCACAAAATGTGCGAAGCCATTTCAACAAAAAAGTACAGCTTATTCGCTTAAATACCTATGCTGCAGATCATAATCCTTTAGCAGATAACCAAACAAGAAATGAATTAAAAGATCTTGTTGCGCAAGAAAAACCAGACATCATTCATCTACATGGCTATACAGCTGGTCGCTTAGGCAGACAAGCCTTTGAAACTCTACGTATTCCTATCCTTTATACACCACATGGCTATCTCTATTTAGCAGAAGATAGAAATCGCTTATCCCGTAGTTTATTAAGAAGAACAGAACAGAATCTTTCTGGCGGTAATACAACGACGATTGCTTGTAGTAAAGGTGAGTTCGCTGAAACATTGAATTTCACTAAGAATGCTACATTTATTAATAATGGTA
>JAFVFM010000106.1 GCA_017475415.1 Solobacterium sp. | reverse complement strand
TTCCTTTTCCCAATTCTTCAATTATTATTCTTTAAAGTATTAGAGCGCTCACGTAAAAAGATGATGCATAAATATCAAATATTAGATTTATTACGTTGGATTATCATCATTATTGGTGGTGGTTATGTTATGTTACATTATCAAGGTGTAGTAAGAATGTCGGCGGCTGATAATTTCTTATTAGGTTATATTGAACGCTTTCAAGAAAATAGTATGTTGCCATTCCAAATCTTAATGGAATGTATATTAATTGGGGGTTGTGCATTATTCTTCTTTTCTAGGAAATTCATGATGGTCGTCTTTACCATTCTTTGGACAGTAGTGCAGGTTAACAATACGACTTATGCCTATAACCGTGTTTATCATTATCGAATAAATAGTCGAGATTTTGCGAGTCTTTCACAAATAGAATATTTTATAAAAGAGCATAAAGATGAAACTTTCTTAATGTTACATGATGGAAAAAATTTCAGTGAATCAGGTATGAATTTGATTTCGGATACCTATTTCAATTATGCAAATACGATTTATACATATACAGCCACTTTGAAAAAAAAGAAGGGTGCTAAAGAAGTAGGGTTGGATTTAAATAGCTATGAGATTCCAATTAAGAAATATATGCGTAATCTGGGTGAAAAGAATACTTATGATTGTAAGCATGTAGACTATATTATTATGTCTAAAGATGGAATAGAAGAGTTAGATGAAACACAATGTGAAATCATGCCAGAAAGCAATTATATGTTTGTTATATATCGTTTAAATGATCCGACAATGATACCGCGTATTATAGAAAAAGAGGGAAAGTAAAGTGATTTAAAAGATGGCAGATGGGAGCATCTTTTGGATAATCAAGTGTATAGTACAATAATAAAGAAAGTGAAGAATAATGGAAAGAGAATTGTCGATTATCGTACCTTGTTATAACGAAGAAAAAGCATTACTCATTTTTTACGCTACCATCACAAAAGTGATTCAAGACGAAGTAAAGAAGAGTTATGAATTAATTTTTGTAGATGATGGGTCAAGTGATGCAACACTAAAAGAATTAATGGATTTAGCAGAAAAAGATGAACATGTTACTTATCTTTCTTTTTCACGCAATTTTGGTAAAGAGGCAGCGATGTATGCTGGTTTGAAGGCTTCTTGTGGTGAATATGTAGTGATTATGGATGCTGACATGCAAGATCCGCCTGCTTTGTTGCCAGAAATGGTAAAGATATTAGACAGTGGGGAATATGATAGTGTAGCTACACGCCGTACTACACGTAAGGGAGAACCACTACTACGCTCCTTCTTCGCTAAACTATTCTATCGAATTATCAATAGAATAACGGATATGGAATTTATTGATGGTGCTAGAGACTATCGTTTAATGAAAAGGCAGATGGTTGATTCTATATTGGAATTAAGTGAATATAATCGTTTTTCAAAGGGCTTATTTGAATGGATAGGGTTTCGTACATATGTTTTATCTTATGAAAATGTAGAACGTGTAGCGGGCAAGACAAAATGGAACTTTTGGAAATTATTCCGTTATGCAATAGATGGCATAATTAATTTTTCGGATATGCCATTAAAAATAGCTACAGGGTTTGGTTTTCTATTTACATTTCTTTCTTTTATTTTCTTGTTGTATATCATCATTAAAAAAATATTAGTGGCTAATTATAATGTTGCAGGTTGGACATCAACTGTGAGTATTATTCTTCTTATAGGAGGTGTACAACTCATTTCATTAGGCATTATTGGACAATATATATCGAAGATTTTTATGGAAACAAAAAATAGACCTTTGTATATTATTGCGAAAACAAATCGAAAAAAGAGTAAGGATGAATCCAATTCGTAACAGTATCTATTATTCGACAGTTTTGCTGAAATAGTTACATAAGAAATCCTTTAAATAAATGGTAATAAGGCACTTTGTTGAATAATAAAATGTAGCGATATGTTATGTAAGTTGATTATTAGGGATACTCATATTAAAGAATGGTAAAGTAATCTAAAAATGAATGAGGTTGTGAATTATACTAAATTAGTTAACAAAATTACAATAGAATAGAAAGAGATTAAAAGGTAACGGTGATTGTTAATGAATAAATGATTACTGTAGAGATATAAGAATAGGAGATAAATATGAAAAATATAATCGAAGACATGGTAGCTTTAAATGACGAACAATTTGTGCGTGAAGTGTATCAGATTCTTTTTCGTAGAGAAGCAGATGAAGGCGGCCTACAAAATAATGTAGAGATGTTAAAAAATGGTGCATTAAGCAGAGATGAAATGGTTTATCATCTTAGAATGTCACCTGAAGGCGTGGGACAAGATGTTCCGTTAAATGGCTTGCGTTTGAAAAAAATGAATGTTGGAGATATAACACGTCATGATAGTAAAAATTTCACTGTTGCGGCATATCTAGCATTATTAGGGAGAACACCAGGCATAGAAGAAATTGTGGAAAGCGAGCGTATGCAAAATGAAGGAATAGATAAGGAAAAAATCCTATCCTTTATTGAACAATCGCATCGAGAAGAGCTTGTAGGTATTGAAATTACTACAAAAGGAAAAGCAACGAAAAAGAAAGGTTTCTTCGATTCTTTTAAAGCAGAAAAGAGACTGGAAGAAGAAAAAGTATTTATTTATAAAGGCCTTGATGAAAAAGATGAATATTCAGGTGTCTTTATGTATCGTTTAAAACAAATAGAAGATAAAGTGGCAGCTTTAGAAAGACAAATAGAAGCTCTAATGGAAGAAAATGAGCGTTTACGCAATGAAGCTAGTTCACTTTCGTTTCCTATTAGTGCGCCATTAACAGAAAAGCAGTGGAAGGTAGTGGAAACTGTTTTAGATGGTAGAGAAATTCATTCTGTACTGGATGTGAATTCTGCATCTTTTGTTTTCGCAAGAAAGATGAAAGAAAAGGGTGCGGATGTTGTTGTAGTAAGAAATAAGATAAATAAAGAAGAGGATATGAACTTTGTGGTATCGAATAGTGATACAGTATCTTTCTTAGAAAATGTAGAAAGCAATACCTATGATTTAATATCTTATTTATCTACTGTAGAAGGTATAGCAGCAGCTTCTTTAAAAAGAGTATTAATGCATAGTTATGAAGCATTAAAAGAAGATGGCATTTTAATGATTAGAGTAAATAATGGGCGTTTAGCTTCTTTAAAACAAGAAGATAATGTGCAATATACGGTTGAAGTATTGATGGATGTATTGCGCAATGTAGGCTTTAGTAAAATAGAAAAAACAAGCTTAGGAAAAGAAGAAATCATTCCTGTTGATGAAGAAGATGAATTAGCTGTGCGTACTATGGCTTCCTACTTTAATGATGATACAGCATACTTATTGTGTGCTTATAAGGGATAAGTTATGAGAATATTAATTTGTTCTGAACGCTTCCTCTTTCGTTTTGGGGTAGATCGTGTCTTATTAGTATTAGGTAGCTTGTGGAAAAAAGATGGTCATGAAGTGATCATGATGGGAAATAAATTAGATCCACAAGCAGTAAACAAATGCTCGGATCGTTTTATTCGTATTCCGGAAAGTCCTGATTATTTAAATGGAAATGAGAATACAGAATTATATATACGTAAATATTGGGATACATGGTTTGACGATGACAATAAACCAGATGTTGTATTAGTAGCAGGATGGCCTTTTTATCATGCCATTTCCTTTTTTCATGAAAGAGGGATAGGCGTAATCGCACATGATTATGGCGGTGTACCTTCTGAAGGAATGAATGAAGGACAACTAATCGTACAAAGAAAACTAAAAGAATTAAAAGCAGAGAATTTTCAATATGCGGATAAGATTGTAGCCATTAGTCGCTTTATTGAAGAAAGCCAAAGTATACCGGATTCTTGTGGTAGACCTACAAGCCATGTCTTACTTGGTGCAGATCATATTGAAATGCAATTGTGGGATAAAAAAGAATTGGCTATGCAAGACTCTCATGTTGTAGAAGATTTAATGGCTTTAAAAGAAAATGGTTATAAAATTATATTCCAACCAGGTAGATGGGAAAGAGATAATTATAAAAATAGCGCAGAAAGCATTAAGATTATTCGTGGCTTAAAAGAAAGAGGCTATACAAAATTTAAGATAGCGATTCTTTCTTCTTTTGAGCAGATGGGAGATATAGAAGAAGATGTAAAAGATTTTTATTTCCCATTAGGCTTTGTGGATGATGATACCATGAAGAAAGTCATGGAATTAAGTGATGTAGGGGAACTACCAACCTTATGGGAAGGCTTTGACTTACCTCTTGCAGAAATGCAATTTTTATATCGACCTATGTTTGTATTTAATATAGGTGCGCATCCTGAAGTAGTTTCTCATCCATATTTCTTATGTGAAACAACAGAAGAAATGCTAGATAAAATAGAAGATACATTAGAGGGTAGATTGCCTTTTAGTGATCGAGAATTTGTGGAGATATGCGATGCCTTCAAAAAGAAATTCACATGGCAAAGATGTGCAGATGAAATGCTGAATGAATTAGCCTCTGTTGTAAAATATTCACCTATTTTATTTATTGATGTGACGAATACCTCAAAAGATAGTAATAATTCAGGTGTGATTCGTGTAACACGTAAATTAGCTCGTTATCTTCAAGATGAAATCAAAGTTATCTTTGTATGGTGGGAAAGAGCTTTGGGGCAATATTTAATTCTAGAAGAAAAACGTTTGGATTATTTATGTGCCTATGGTGGTCCTGAACGCGCAAAAATAAAAGAACGTAAATATCATAATGAACAGATAACGATGTTGGAATATATTCACCAATATAAGAATCATCCAAAGCATTTATTATTAATTGAAACTGGTGAGGCAAATACAATTAAAGGTATTGTTTCTTTCTTGCGTGAACATCATATTACCTCATCCGTTATTTTCCATGACGCTATACCAGTATTAAGGCCAGAGTTAACTTCTAAGGAGATAGCAGAGAATCACGGAACCTATATGGAAGTCTTAAGTGAATTTGATTTAGTTATGCCTACTGTAGATCATAATGGTATTCATTTGAAAGAATATTGGAAAGAAAAAGGGATAGTACCGCATGCTTTGGTAGAAACAGCTGCTTTAGCTGCCGAAATTGATGGCAAGGATAGAGTGAAAGAAAAGGTGAATGGATATCCAGAAGGTATGAAAAAGATTTTATTTGTGTCTACATTAGAACCAAGAAAAAATCATTTACGTTTCTTAGAAGCTTTAGAAATACTTTACACAAAGCATCCTGAATTAGAAGCAGAAGTGGAAGTGAACTTTGTAGGTAAATCTTATATTACCAATCAAGAGATACCGGATGCGATAGAAGACTTTCATAAAAAACATGCTCAAGTTTCTTATTTAGGTACAGTAAATGATGAAATGTTACAAAAGTTGTATAGTGAATGTTTATTCACTGCCTATCCTTCCGAAATAGAAGGTTATGGTATGCCAATTATGGAAAGCCTTTGGTGTGGTAAACCATGTTTATGTAGTAAAGAAGGAAATATAGGTGATTTAGCCAAGGATGGTGGATGTGAGGCAACAGATGTATTCTCTCCTAACGCTATGGCAGAAAGTTTATATCGCTTATTAAGTGATGAAACGTATTATGTAAAGCTACAAAATGAATCAGTTGATAGAAAGATTGTTACTTGGCGTGAATATGCTAAAGATGTAAAAGAAAAGATAATTAGCTTAGATGTTGATTTTAGGCAATATGATACATGGGCATTAAAAGAAAAAGATAAAGAGAGAATAAAAGAATATATACAGAATGAAGAAGTAACGATTGTTGTTTCCAATAATTATCCTCCATATACAATAGGTGGTGCAGAAGTGGTTGCCTATGAACATACAAAAGTAATGGCAAATATGGGCAAAAAGATGGTTGTCTTTACTGCTGTACCAACAGATGAAGAATATGCAGGTGATGTAGAAATAAAAGAAGAAGATGGTGTTTTAGTCATACGCTTATTTATTCCAATTGAATATTATATGCCGGATTTAATCCCTTTCTTCCATGAAAAGGTAAATGGAATATTTGAAGATATCTGTGCGCTAATCAAGCCTAATATAGTACATTGTCATAATCTAAATGGTTTATCTACTGGTGTTGTGCATGTAGCTAAGAAAAGTGGAGCTAAGGTAATACTTACCCTTCATGATACATGGTATTTATGCCATAAGGGTACAGCGATAGATCATAAAGGAAATATATGTACGGACTATACCAATTGCGCAAAATGCCAACCAGCTTTTACTTATAGAGATGGAAATATTTCTATACCAATGGCTATGCGTAAACAATATATACGTAGAATCATTGAAGCTGCAGATGCCATAATTTCACCAAGTGAGTTCATCGTTAATGCCTTTAAGAAAACAGGCTTTAATGGGGAAAAGATGCATGTGATAAAAAATGGCTTATTTGTGGAAGAATTTAAAGATGCTAAACATAAGGACGCAGAAAAGATAAGGATTACTTTTGTGGGGCATTTTGGCATGCATAAAGGCGTAATTGTATTATTAGAAGCTCTGCATTTATTGAATATGTCTAATGTTGAAGTATGCTTAGCAGGTTCTGGAGAGGAAAAAGCGAATTATTTAATCTACGCGCATGAGCATAATCTAAAAAAACAAATTACTTATTTAGGTAGAGTGCATCATGATGAAATAAAAGAAGTATATGAAAATAGTGATATCTTTGTCTTACCATCTATTTGCCCAGAGAATTCACCAGTAACGATAACAGAAGCTATGGCTTGTGGTGTTCCTGTTGTAGCATCCAATATAGGAGGTATACCAGAACTCGTAAAAGATGAGGAAAGTGGATATTTATTTGAAGCTGGTAATGCAGAAGATTTAGCAGATAAGTTAAGGATACTTATAGAAGATAAAGAAAAACGCATACGTATGGGCAAAAAAGGAAAAGAAATCGCAAGTAATTGGACATATGCGAATCAAGTACAACAAGTATTCGATATCTATAAGGAAACTGAAACAAAGAAATATAAAGACGGAAGAAAGATTGTTGCCTTTGTAGGAAAAGTGATTCCATTA
>JAFVFM010000105.1 GCA_017475415.1 Solobacterium sp. | reverse complement strand
AGAAATAATGAATAAATTATTAAAAGCTTCTCTTGCATTAGCTCTTACAGCAGGCCTTGTCGCTTGTGGTGGAGGCGAAAGCGCTAACAACAGCAACAGTAATGGTGGTGGTAGCGAGGCTACAACAGATTCTGGTGCTAAGATTGCCGTAGTTACTGACGTTGGCCAATTAATGGATAAGGGCTTCAACCAAGGTACTTACGAAGGTGCGAAAAAGTATGCAGATGATAATGGTATCTCAATGAAGTATTATCAACCTGCAAATGGTTCTGACGCAACAGACAATGACAGAATCGATGCAATGAAGCAAGCTATCGAAAATGGTGCAGAAGTAATCGTAACACCAGGCTTCTTACAAGCTACTGCTATTGAAACTGTAGCAAAAGAAAATCCAGATGTTAAATTCGTATTCGTTGATGGATGGGCAATGGGTTTAGACAATGTAACAGCTATTGTTTATAAAGAACAAGAATCTGGTTACTTAGCTGGTTACGCTGCTGTTAAAGAAGGCTATACAAAATTAGGCTTTATTGGTGGTGGCGGCGGTGGTAACCCTGCTGTTAACCGTTTCGGTTATGGCTTCTTACAAGGTGCTGATGCTGCAGCAAAAGAAGACAACAAAGATATCACATGTAAATATTCTTACAAATTTGGTGAATCTTTCTCTGCTTCTCCTGAATTACAAACACAAATCGCTGGTTGGTACGCTGATGGAACAGAAGTAGTATTCGCTTGTGGTGGATCTATGTTCCAATCTGTTTTATCTGCTTCTGCTGAGTATGATACAGCTAGAATCATTGGTGTAGACGTTGACCAATCTGGTGAATCTTCTAAAGTTATCACAAGTGCTGTTAAAGGTTTATCTGCTTCTGTAGAACAAGTATTAGGCCAATACTATGATGGCAAATGGGATACTGAATTAAAGAATGTAGCACAAAACTTAGGTGCTGCTGATAATGCTACAGGTCTTCCTGAAGACACATGGTCTTTAAAGAACTTCACAGTTGATCAATATAAAGAAGTTCTCGCTAAGATCGCAAGTGGCGAAATTACTCCAAAAGATGATGTTCCAGAACAAGCTAATAATGGCGACTGGTTAAAAGGCTTCGATAAAGTTAAAGTTACATTTGAATAATTTATCAATCACTGTGCATTAGATAGGAATGGCATGTGCCATTCCTATCTTTCTAAAATCAAGTTCTTTATTTTTCTATCAGGATAAAATTTATCTTTTTAGAAAAGTAAAGAACTTGAATAAGAAAGGGGTTATAGAAAAATGGATAATGCAAAAACTGTACTCCCAAAAGAAGATAATGATATTGTCATTGAGCTAAGGGATATTACGAAAGTATTCCCAGGTATTATTGCGAATGACCATATCAATCTTCAATTATGTCGTGGAGAAATTCATGCCTTATTGGGAGAAAATGGTGCAGGCAAATCTACACTAATGAGTGTTCTTTTTGGCTTGTATCAACCGGAGGAAGGAGAAATCCTAAAGAATGGTAAAGTAGTAAAAATCAATGACCCAAATGATGCGAATGACTTGGGTATTGGAATGGTGCACCAACACTTTAAATTGGTTGAAGTATTTACGGTATTAGAGAATATTATTCTTGGTGTTGAAACGACAAAGAATGGTTTCTTACAAATGGATGATGCACGTAAGAAGGTAATGGAATTATCAGAGAATTATGGATTAAATATTGATCCAGATGCTTTGGTAGAAAATATTACTGTAGGTATGCAACAAAGAACAGAAATTCTAAAGATGTTATACCATGATAATGAAATCTTAATTTTCGATGAACCAACTGCTGTATTAACACCACAAGAAATTGATGAATTAATGGCTATCATGAAGGGCTTAGCTGCTGAAGGTAAATCCATCTTATTTATCTCGCATAAGCTAAATGAAATCATGGAAGTAGCGGATCGTTGTAGTGTATTACGTAAAGGTAAATATATTGGTACAGTCGATATCAAGAATTCTAGTAAAGAAGAATTATCCAACATGATGGTTGGTAGAGACGTAAAATTCCGAGTAGATAAAGACGAAGCGAAACCAAAAGAAACAATTTTAAAGATTAGTGATATGTGTGTACATGATCACATTCATAATAAAGATTCTGTACACAATGTATCACTGGAAGTAAGGGCTGGAGAAATTGTTTGTATAGCTGGTATTGATGGCAATGGACAAAGTGAATTTGTCTATGGTTTAACTGGCTTAGAACCAATAAAAAGCGGTAAGGTAGAATTATTGGTAGGGGATCAAATGGAAGATATCACCCATAAATCCATTCGTTACCGTAATACGCATGGTATTAGTCACATCCCAGAAGATAGACATAAACATGGTCTAGTATTGGATTATACTTTGGAACAAAATATCGTATTACAACGCTATTTTGAACCAAGATTCCATAATAATGGCTTCATTAACTTTGGAGAAGTGAGAAGCTATAGTGAAGGCTTAATTGAACAATTCGATGTACGTAGTGGTCAAGGTCCAATTACCATTACACGTTCTATGTCTGGTGGTAACCAACAAAAGGCAATTATCGCTAGAGAAATTGACCGTGAACATCGTTTATTGATTGCCGTACAGCCAACACGTGGACTAGACGTAGGGGCAATTGAATTTATTCATAAAGAAATTTTTAGAAAACGTGATGAAGGTGCTGCTGTATTATTAGTATCTTTAGAATTAGAAGAAGTAATGAATTTATCCGATCGTATTTTAGTTATGTATGAAGGTGAAATTGTTGGTGAATTAGATCCTAAGAAAACAAATGTTCAAGAACTTGGTCTATACATGGCTGGTGCGAAGAGACAAGGAAAGGAGACTCACTAATGAAGGAATTTTTGAAAAAAGATGGTACACGTTCATTAATTGCTTCCATCTTATGTATTCTTGGTGGTATCTTTGTAGGCTTCGTTGTGCTATTGTTGTTAGCGATATTTACTAAAGATATCCCTATTGGCCAAGCCTTCCAAGGCTTAGGAATTGTATTAAGTGGTCCATTTTCGAGTGGTAGAAATGCCATGTTCCAATTAGGTAATATGTTATTCAATACTACTCCATTAATCTTTACTGGTTTATCTGTTGCGATTGCTTTTAAAACAGGCTTATTCAACATCGGTGCTCCAGGTCAATATTTGATGGGGGCTATGGCTGCCTTAATCGTATCCTTATCGATACCAAGTTCAGTTGTTCCACCTGCAATTATATGGATTTTAGCTCTATTAGCAGGTGCATTAGCAGGTGCACTTTGGGGTGCGATACCAGGTATGTTTAAAGCTTTCTTAAATCTAAATGAAGTTATTGTTTGTATTATGTCAAACTGGATTGCAGCCAATGTAGTCAGTTGGGTATTTGCGGATTCTAAATTCATTAACTATGCAGAAACAAAAGTTAACTTCATTGTGAAAACAGAAACCAATAATATCGCAACACCAACCTTAGGCTTAGATAGCTTATTCTCTGGTGGTTCTGTTAAATCTTATGTGGATATTTCAATTTTCATCGCCATATTCGTAGCGATTGTTATGTATATCATCATGAATAAGACAACCTTCGGTTATGAATTACAAGCCTGTGGTTTCAATAAGAATGCATCTAAATATGCAGGTATGAATGAAAAGAGAAATATTATTCTTTCTATGGCTATAGCAGGTGCTTTAGCAGCTTCTGGTGCTGCATTATGGGCATTAAATGGTCATCAGGACTTCAAATGGGAAACCTATTTAACACTTCCTGCTGATGGCTTTAATGGTATCTCAGCTGCATTATTAGCATCTAATAATCCAATTGGCGTAATCTTCAGTGCTTTATTCTTAAAGTTTATCAACGTTGGTGGTTCAAACTTAGCAGCAAATACTGCATTTAATGAATATGTATCCCAATTGATTATTGCGATGATTGTTTATTTCTCAGGCTTTGCGCGCTATATTATTTCAGTGATGAAAATAAAAGGTGTAGAAAAGGTTCGATAGGAGGGGAAGTATATGGTATTTATTTTACAAAAAACATTGATATTTACGATTCCTCTACTCATTGTCGCACTAGCAGGTGTATTTGCGGAACGTAGTGGTATTATCAATATTGCTTTAGATGGTATTATGATTTTCGGTGCTTTCTTTGGTGCAGTAATGGCCTTATTCTTGCGTACAAATGTGCCATTCTTTGTATCACATCCACAATTATTATTCTTAACATGTATGCTATTTGCAGCCTTAGCTGGGGCAGCTTTCTCTTATCTCTTATCGATTTCAGCGATTAAGTTCAATGCTAACCAAACAATTGGTGGTACAGCATTAAACTTATTGGCTCCTGCTTTATCCTTATTCTTGATTAAAGTCTTTACTTCTAAAGATCAATTAGAAATGGGTACAGCAGTCGATTTAGCAGGGGAAAGAAGAGACTTCTCTTATGTTATCAGCAATGGTAATCTACCTGGTTTCTTAAGAGTATTCTTCGATAAAGCTTATATTTCTACATTTGTATGTATTGGCTTATTTATTGTCCTATCTATCTTCTTATATAAAACAAAAACAGGTTTACGTTTGCGTGCCTGTGGTGAAAATCCACAAGCAGCTGACTCTGTAGGTATCAATGTATATAAAATGAGATATTTAGGTACAACAATCTCTGGTGCATTAGCTGGCTTAGGTGGTTATACATATATCGCTACAGTAGCTAATGGTACAGCTAGTGGTGCTGTTGCAGGTATGGGTTTCTTGGCTTTAGCTATCATGATTTTTGGTAACTGGAATCCTTTAGGAATCGCATTAGGTGCCCTAATGTTTGGATTCTTAAAATGCTTGAGTGTTGTTTATATTCAAGTTGAATTCTTAGCTAAATTACCTTTACCAATGTATTTCTACAATATTATTCCTTATTTAGCAGTACTTATTGTCTTAGCTTTCTCAGCTGGTAAATCTAGAGCACCTAAGGCAGAAGGTATACCTTACGATAAGGGACAACGTTAATTTACAAATCGAGATGCGAAAGCATCTCTTTTTTGTGAACAAGTAAGTTTAATTCTAAAGCATATATATGAATAAGAAGGGAATAATAAGTTAAAAAATTGTATGATAGAATCAATCATCCTAGATAGATTTACATGAAATGTGAGAAAACGCCAAAAAGTGCCTCATAAAATGTGATGAGGTAGATTGAGAAGATAACATTCTTTAGAGGAATATAAAATGTATTGCAAAGGAAAATAGAGTCCATAAGGAATGGTAGGAATTAATTAAGTGAATTTATCTATGAATTCTGTCTTATTGGGATTACATGGAAGTTTAGTTTATGGAGGAATTATGGGAGTTAGAGCAGCTTTGGAAATGGTGAGTAACGAATTGTGGTCAAATGAACGAGTTTCAATTCGAACAATCAATACAGAGGCAGACTTGATTTATGTAGCCTATGAATGCCAGCTTGAGGATTGGCAAAAGGAACTTGTTAATCCTGCCTGGTTTTCCATTGGCAGAGCATATTTATTTAAGGAAGACAATTATCCCTGCATTATCTGTAATGAAGAATTAAAACCCATAGGATTCATCAATCTTTGTAAGTGGCTTGGTGAAGGGGATGCTTTTTCATTTAGCTATTATATTGATAAAAACTATCAAGGAAAAGGATATGGGAAAAGTGCTGCTGAAGTAGCTATTCAGATTCTAAAAGCGGCAGATTCTAAAAAACCTATAAAACTTGCGACAGAAAGGGAAAATAAAAAAGCCCAAGGTCTCTATACTTCGCTTGGTTTTAAGTTACTTAATGAACTGGATGGGGATGATCTTGTATTTGCTTTGTAGAATTGGTGGCACAAAGCATAATTGCTCGTATTTTTTGTCTATTAGTGAGCTGCGATGTTTATTCTACTTTTATCTCACGAACAATAATCCTTTTATCCAATATACCTAATGGTTTAATTTGTGGGTGACGACATCGAAAAAAGCTGTAAGTCATTTTGTGACCTACAGCTTTAAGCTTTATTGT